>JBDSAK010000060.1:0-13749 GCA_039922195.1 Mycobacteriales bacterium | reverse complement strand
ACGCGCCATACCACTCGCTGGGCTTCCCCCATGGCGGTATGCCGCCCGACGCGACCGCGAAGCTCGGGCTCACCCTCGAGGCCACGCCGACGCTCGCCGAGGTGCTCGCGCCACGGCTGGCCCGGATGGCCACGATGCGGCGTGTCGTCGACGGGCTCACCGAGGCGGAGCTCGATCGGGTATGCGGTCGCAAGCCGGCTGACCCGTATCCCGACCAGGAGTACGTCGTGCGCCGCTGCCTCACGGTGGTGCTGAAGGAAGAGGCCGAGCATCACCGATATGCGGTGCGCGACCTCGCCGAGCTTGAAGCCGGTGCCCGAACCGGGTGAAGGCGCGCCGACCTGTCAGTCGACGACGCCGATGTCCTCGTACCACAGCGTCGGCTGCTCGGCGATGAACGCGCGCATCATCGCGGTGCATTCGGCGTCATCGACTACGACGACGTCGACGCCGCTGGCGCGCAGCAGATCCTCCGCCCCCATGAACGTCCGATTCTCACCGATGACGACGCGGGGAATCCCGTAGAGCAGGATCGCGCCGGTGCACATGTGACAGGGCGACAGCGTCGTGTACATCGTCGACTTCGCGTAGACCGCGGCCGGCTGCCGGCCGGCGTTCTCCAGTGCGTCCGTTTCGCCGTGCCGGATAGCGCTGGCGCACTGGACCCGACGGTTGCGGCCCGCGCCGATGACAATGCCGGCGACCACAAGCGCCGCGCCGATCGGGATGCCTCCTTCTGCAGCGCCGATTCGGGCCTGTTCGACTGCATGGGCCAGCAACTCCCGATCGTTGGTCATGGCTCGATGAGACAGCCTGCTGAGGCGCCGGGTCAATGGTGAATGACGGAGAGCTTGCCGCTGTCGGCTTCCCGGGCGGACCGGTCGAGGGGCTTGACCTAGCGGCCGGCGGCTGCCGCGACGGATCGTATTCTGGGCGTCGACCCGCGGATCACGAGCGACGCCGGCAGCGTGCGCTGGATCGGCCCCTTGGCGCCGCCGATGAGTTGCATCAGGATGCTGGTCGCCTCGCGGCCGACGCTCTCGATGTCATGGTGGACCGTCGTCAGCCCGTTCGTCGGGCGGCGAACGGTGAGTAGATCGTCCCAACCCGTCACCGCCACGTCGCGCGGCACCGACAGACCGGCGTCATGGATGGCGTCGATCGCTCCGATGGCCGTCTGGTCATTCGCCGCGACGATGCAATCGGGCTCGTGGCGCAGCAGCGAACGGGCGCAGGCATAGCCTGATTCGTAATTGAACGCGCCAGTCTCCACGAGGTTCGCGTCGAGGGCCTCCGCGCCGCCGATGGCCTCCACAAAGACCGAATGTCGTTCCTCGGCATCAGCGTTTCCGTGCGGCCCACGGATCGTCCCGATGCGCTGATAACCCTGATCGAGCACGTGCTCCATCAGAGCGCGGGTGCTGGTCGTGTTGTCCACCGTCGCGTAACTCAGGTCGTCGCGCAGCGCGTGCCGCCCGACCAGACTCGTCGGCAGCGGGCCGTCGAGCAGCGCATTCACCCACGGGTCCTCCTGGGCGATGATCGAGATGACCAGACCATCGACGATGCCGTTGTGCAATGCCTCTTGCACGGCGCCGCTGGGCTGCTGGTGGGAGAGCCACAGCATGACCGCGTAGTCGTTCGCCGCTGCTGCTGTCGTGACCGCCCCCACCAGCTGCGCGCCGTACGGCTCCCCCGTCAGCTGGCCGGTCGGCACGATGAGCCCGAGGATCCCCGAGCGGCCGGTGGCCAACGAACGCGCGGCAAGGTTCGGCTGGTAGGCCAGTGACTCGGCCACGAATCTCACCCGTTGCGTCGTCGCCGCGCTGATGCGCGGGTCGCCGCGCAGCGCGCGCGACGCCGTCGAGCGCGAAGTCGCGCTCAGGCGAGCGACATCTGCAAGTGTGACCATCCCCAACCCCCTCCTCGCCCTCGCCGCCCCTGCCGAGGAAACTGCCCCGAGGGATTAGACCATCAGGGCGCGTGCAACGGGAACAACCGCTTTACGGCGCCTCAGCAGCGGCGGGACCCACGGAGGCCTCTGCGGATGCATCGGTGATGCCGACGCTCGCACCGCGCTGCTTCATGGCGTACATCGCATGGTCGGCCTCGTTCAGCACGACCGCCGCGTCGGAGCCGGTCTCGAGCGTCGACATTCCGATGGACATCCCGATGTTCACCAGCACACGCCCGGTCAGGATCATGGGCTGCGTCATCGCGGACCGAAGCCGATCGGCGAGACCGTCGAAGTCCTGCGTGGGGTGCGGGGGCACCACGATCACGAACTCATCGCCGCCGAGCCGACCGACGAAGTCCTCGCCGCGTACCGTCTGCTTCAGCCGGCGCGCCACATGCACGAGCACCTCATCGCCGCTGGCGTGACCGTGCGTGTCGTTGACCGCCTTGAAGCCGTTGAGGTCGCAGAACACTACGCAGGCGCCGGAACCGGTCATCCCGGAGAGGTGTTCGAGCAGGCCGGCCCGGTTGGGCAACCCGGTGAGTTGGTCCGTGACGGCTCGGCTGCGCAGCGCCTCGAACTCGTTGCGCGTCGTCGTCATGTCGATGCCCAGGCACGCCACGACGGACGGATCGTGCGCGACAACCGACACCGACCACATGTACGAGCGCTGCGGCTCACCATCCTGTTGCACGAGATCGAACTCATAGGCACCCGGCGCACCGTTGCGTAGGGCCAGGCGTAGTGCGCGCCGAAAGTCCGGTAGATGACGAGGTACGACGAGCGACTCAGCCGGCTGCCCGATCAGCTCGTCTCGATCACATCCCGACGCCTCAAGTGCTGCGGGGTTCGCCGCCGCGATGTTGCTCTCCTCGTCGACGAAGACGACCAGCGCCTCCGTCCGCTCCATCAGGAGCGTGGCCAACAGTCCAGGGTTGTCGAAGCGATGCGCCAACGTCGAGCTCTCCTCGCGTCCTCAACGGCCCCGCCGGCCGGTCAGGACAAGGGTTCCACAAATCCGGGCACGGTCGCAGGCCCGGCCGGAGCGGTACGGGACCGGATGGCGTCCATCGTGTACGCGACCTGCATCGACTCGCTCGGAGTGTGGGTGAACTCGCCCTCGCCGCGAACCAGACGAGCGAACGACTCAGCCATCAACCGATACGCGTCCACGGGGCCAAACGGTTCCTCGACCGCGTCGCCAGACGCGCCGAGGATCCGAAGTCCGACCACGTCGTCGCGCCGGGCGGAGAAGCCCTTCCCGCCGGTGAATTCGAGCGCGCCGTCACTACCCCGAATCATGATGACGTCGCGGAAGTCCGAGTCGATCGAGCAGCTGATCCGGGCGGTGCCCGACGGTCCGGACAGCGTTGCTTCGGTTTCGAGATCGACCGCGTCGTCCGCGAGTCGGGCCGATGCTCCGGTGACCTCGAGCTCGCCGAGCGCCCAGTGGGCCGCGGAGACGGTGTAGCAGCCGACGTCGTACAACGCGCCCCCGCCAAGCAGCGGATCCAGCCGAATGTTGCCTGGCGACACGCCGCCGAAGCAGAACGCCGTCTCCACCTCTTCGACAGCTCCAATCGCGCCGTCCCGCATCAATTGCTCCGCCCGCCGGGTGCGCGGATGCCATCGATACCAGAAAGCCTCGACCAGCACCCGATCCGCTGCCGCGGCCGCCTCGAATGCCTCTGCGGTTTCGGCTTCGTTGAGGCACAGAGGCTTTTCGCAGAGGACATGTTTGCCGGCGGCGAGTGCATGCTTGATCCATTCCAGATGCGCGGAGTTGTGCAGCGAAATGTAGACGCCGTCGACCTCGGGATCTGCGCACAGTGCGGCGTAGTCGTCGTACGCGCGGCCGACCGGCTCGAGCTTGCGGGCGCGCTCGACCTCTCGTGCCGCGACCGCCTGGATGACGGCCTCGTCGGACGCCTGCACCGCGGGCGCGAGCGCCTTCGCGGCGATGTTGCCGGCACCGATGAAGCCCCACCGGAACGGACCTGTGTTACTGCCGGGCATTGCGCGACCTCCACGGGAGACGACTAGAAGCGCGACTCTAGCCCGCCGGCAGCAGAGGTCAGGGCATCAGGTAGCGGGTGGTTCGCCACCGAGCGCGCGCGAGGGCTGGCTGGACTTCATCACGTACATGTTGTGGTCGGCCTCGCTGAGGACGGTGGCCGGGTCCTGGCCCGGCTCGAGGACCGACATACCGATCGACATGCCGACGTTCGCTGCGACCGCGCCCGGCAACATCATCGGCTGGCGCATCGCGCGCAGGAGCCGTCGCCCGAACATCTCGAAGTTCGAGCTGGGGTCGGGCGGCACGACGATGACGAACTCATCACCGCCGAGACGCGCGACGAAGTCTTCACCGCGGACCGTCTGCTTCAACCGCCGGGCCACCTGCACGAGCACCGCGTCGCCAGCCTCATGCCCGAGCGAGTCGTTGACTGCCTTGAAACCGTTGAGGTCGCAGAACACCACGGCTGCACCGGTGCCGGCCATGCCCGCCAGCTGTTCGAGCAGACCTGCGCGGTTCGGCAGGCCGGTCAGCTCGTCGGTGACAGCGCGGCTGCGCAACACCTCGAACTCGTTGCGGGTCGCGGTGACGTCGACACCCACGCAGGCGATGACCGTCGGCGCACTCGCGACACTCGACACCGACCACGCAATCGCCCGGCGGCCCTCGTCGTCGGCGTTCGGGAAGTCATGCTCCTTGGCGGACGGTAGACCGCGGCGGGTGGCCAGCCGGAGCGCGTGCCGGAAGTCGGGCGCATCTCGCGGTACGACGAGTACGGTGCCCGCGTCGGCGCCCACCAGGTCGCTCTCGGAACGGCCGCTCGCGTGCGCGACGGCTGGATTTGCGGCGATGATTCGTTCGGAACTGTCGACGAGGACGACGAACGCCTCGGTCGCTCGCAGGACAGTCGCTGCCAGCGATGCCGAATCGATCACCTCGGCGACCACGTTCACCTCCTTCGTCGACAAGCGCGTTCCGGCGCACCCTTCTCTCATCGGCAGCATGGGGCGCAGCATGACCTCCCGAAAGTGGTGACTACAGAGAGTTCCACCAGAGCGTGGCGCGCGTGCTTGGATCCCCGCAGGAGGAGCTTCTGTGACTGCGGACAGCAAGATCGGCAACCTGGACGACCCGCACATCCGGTCCTACCGAGAATCGGACCTGGCCGACCTGTACGACGTGTGCGTCCGGACCGGCGCGAATGGCCAGGACGCGCGCGGCATGTATGACAGCGATGAGCTACTCGGCGACTTGTACGCCGCGCCGTACGGAATCCTCGAACCCGAGACCGCATTCGTCGTCGAGGACGGTGGCCGCGTGGTCGGTTACATCATCGGCGCCAGGGACACGCGACGGTTCGTCGCGGCCTTCCGCGAGCAGTGGCTCCCGCAAATCACCGACCGCTATCCCCCACTCGAACACGAGCCCGCGACGCCCGACGAGCGCATCATCGCGCTGCTGCAGCGCCCCGAGCACATGCTCGTCGACGAGCTGCTCGACGCCTACCCCGCTCACCTGCACATTGATCTGCTGGCGGACTACCAGGGACGGGGTCTGGGCAAGAAGCTGATGCGGGTGTTCCTCGACGAGCTAGCCGAGTCGGGCGTGCCAGGGGTGCACCTAGGCGTCGGAACGGACAACACGAACGCCATGGCCTTCTACGACCGGATGGGCTTCACCGAGGTCCCCATTCCTCGGGTCGGCCCCGGAGTCGCCTTCCTGGTGCGGCTCACGCGCTAGCCGACACCGGTCACCGGTCGCCTGCGACACCGGCCGGGACGTCGTTCAGCACGGTGATGCGGCTGTCGGCGAGGCGGTAGGACATGCCGACGAGGGCGCACTTGCCCGAGGCCACGGCAGCGGACAGAGCGCGGGCATGAACGGCGAGAGCACCTACCGTGCATTGGACGTGGACGTCGCCGATCTCATCCTGGTCGGTGACCTGACGCTCGCGAGCGACGTCGAGACTCGGCGTCACGCGGTCGATGATGGCGTCCAGATGGCCGTCGGCTGGGCGGTCTCCGGCCAGCGCCGCTTGCGTGGCCAGGATCGCGCCGCACGAGTCGTGACCGAGTACGACGACGAGCGGGGCGCCGAGAACGGTAACGCCGTACTCGATGCTGGCGATGACCTCCGCGCCGACGATGTGGCCCGCCGTGCGTACGACGAAGAGGTCGCCGAGGCCGCGGTCAAAAATCATCTCGGCGGCGAGCCTCGAATCCGAGCATCCAAAGACCACGGCGAACGGCTGCTGCGCGACCGCGATCGTGGCCCGGTGCTCGGCGTCCTGATTGGGGTGGATGCGCGTGCCGTCGACGAACCGCTGGTTGCCGGCGAGCAGTTCGGCGAGCGCTGATTCAGGCGTGTCGGGTCGTTCGCTGAGAATGGCCATGTCACGGTCAGTTTCCCACGCCGGGATCATGGACGGTGACGCGCGCAAGCGAAACCTCGAGGAAGTCTGCGAACCGCTCCGCCTCCGCGCAGAACGCGTCCACCGATGGGGCGACGTCCTCGAAGGGAAAGAGATCGACAGTGACGGATGTGGCCGCGGTCACCGCGCGCCGCCAGGTGCCGACGACCTGGCCGTCTCGGATCATCGTCGGCTGGAAGACCCCATTGCCTCCCGGCACAATCCTGGGCGCGTACGCCGTCGGCAGCGCGGCGCTCCGGTCCTGGTAGCCCAGCAGAATCTCGTCGAATCCGGCTAGCAGGCGGGGGCCTGGGGCCGCGCGCGGGGGCGGGCCGACTGCCGACCAGTGCGCAGTCCCGTCGATCGACGTCGAGCTGAACTCCTCGGGCAGAGCCGCAAGAGCGCTGCGCGCCGCCGTCACGGTGATCGCTGCCCACCAGGCAAAGTCGTGCACGGTCGCGGGGCCGTGGCTGGTGAAGTAGCGCCGGGCGAGTTCGACCGCCGGTTGGTCGACCGGCGTTCGCATCGCCGACGGAACCCAGTCCTCGAGCAGCGCGAAGGTCTGCTGCTTCCCGGCGATCGGTCCGAAGCAGATCAGGCCGCTCTGCGCCGCGTGCCAGAGCACCGTGTAGCCGCGCTGGCCCGCCGTACCGATACCGGCAGCTTCGAGTAGCTCCATGATGCGTGGCCGCGTGACCGGGCCGTCGGCGAGGGCGGCACGAAGCAGGCGGTGGCAGCGCTGCAACGTCGTCTCGTCGAGACCGAGTTCGGCGAGCCGCGTCGCCCGCCGCGCGATGGTGCGCGCGGCGGATACCTCCAGCATCCAGGCGGCATCAGCCGATGGCAGAAAGTGGATGGTGCCCCGCAGTGGCCACGTGCGCAGGATGACTCGGTCTGCGATGGCGTCGGTGACGTCCGTGACGGTGAGCCGCGCCAGCCGCGCACCGATCGCCCACAGCGCCTGCGCGTAGTCCTGCGCCTGCATGGCACCGAGGTGCCGTACGACGTCCGCCGGCCCCGCGCGTGAGGGCCCGGCCAGGAGCTGGTTCACCATCCGTTGCTGCGCGGCGTCCGCGGGAGCCACTGGTCTCCATCGGGAAGATCTACGGGCTACATTTCCGCAGCTTGCGTCACCCTAGCGGCGGTACCTCGGGCGCGGCGAAGCGCGGGGCGTCGTACAGTCGACTCATCCCAGCGGCTCCATCTCTCTGGCTGTTCGCTGTCCGCGTCCGACGTTCTCGAAAGGTTCTCCGCTGTGCTGCGTGCAGTCACTCGACATCTCCGGCGAGCAATTGCGACGAGCGCAGTGGTTGCCATTGTCGGAGCGGGGCTGGCCGTCTCGGCCGCGCCCGCGTCAGCGGCGGCCCCGATCGGGCCCGGCCTGTTCGGCTTGCACGTCAACGACCTGGTGGGCCACTACCCGACGGTTCCCTTCGGCACCATCAGGTTGTGGGACGCCGGGGTGACCTGGCGCGACCTGGAGCCGTCCCCCGGGAAGTGGAATTTCGCCCACCTCGACGAGCAGGTTGCGCGCGCCCGGGCAGCCCGCAAGGACATCGTGATGGTGCTCGGCGTCACTCCGCGGTGGGCGTCCAAGCGACCGAACGAGGATGCCCATTACGGCAAAGGGGCGGCGGCGGAGCCGAAGGACCTGGCGACCTGGCGCAACTACGTGAAGGTCCTCGCGACTCGCTATCACGGCAAGATCAACAAATGGGAGCTCTACAACGAGCCCAACGCGGTGATGATGTACAGCGGCACGATTCCGACGATGGTGGCGATGGCGCAGCAGGCCTGGATCGAGTTGAGGAGGGCCTCCGCGGGCAACTTCGTCATCTCCCCCGGCGTCGTCACTCGGACGACCAACTCGCCGAAGTGGCTCGACACCTACCTGCGCATCGGCGGCGCCCGATACGCGAACGCGATCGGTGCGCACTTCTACGTCAAAGCGCGTGAGCGGCCCGAGGACACACTGCGCTACCTGGCGATCGTTCGCGGCATCATGCGCAGTCGCGGCGTGAGTCAGCTCCCGCTGTGGAACACCGAGTCCGGCTACGGACGGTGGAACCCGACGGATCCCGCAACCCACGAGATCTACAGCGGTACGGCAGCTATGGCGTACGTCGCCCGCACCTACCTGCTGATGGCATCGGGCGGAGTTGCCAGGTCGTACTGGTACGGCTGGGACCAGCGGTACTACACCGGTCTGTTCCTCACGACGGACGGCAGCCGCGCGGGGCCGGCCGGCCGCGCGTACGGCGTCACCTACACCTGGCTCGTCGGCTCGACGACGCACGGTTGCGTCAAGCGCACGTCCGGGGCGCTCGCCGGTGGCTTCTCCTGCGAGCTGACTCGCGGCACCACGCGGATGCGCGTGCTCTGGCATCCGGACGGCAGCCGCCAGACGACGATGGCCAACGGTTTCCGCTCCCTGCACCGGCTCGACGGGAGCAAGGTTCCGGTCGACGACAGCACCCGCTTCACCGTCTCCGAGCTGCCCGTGATGATCTCGACGGCACCGTAGCGGCCGCTCAGCCGAGCCGCGTTGCCACAATGTCGAACACCTCGTGACCCCGCGCCGCTGCGATCCGCTCGAATCTCGTCGTCGGGCGCTGCGGGCGGCGCGGCGCGTAGTCGGCGAAATTGTTGCGAAGCCGCGGTTCGCCGCCGATCACGGTGACGATGCGTGCGGCGTACGGCGCCCAGTCGGTGGCGACGTGCAGAGTGCCGCCGGGCCGCAGCCGGTCCGCGGCGAGCGCGACGATCTCCGGGGACAGCAGCCGGCGCTTCACATGTTTGTTCTTGGGCCACGGGTCCGGGAAGTAGATGCGGATCTCGTCCAGCGTTGCGCTCCCGATCATCAGTTTGAGTACGTCGACCGCGTCCCCGAGCGCGACTCGGACGTTGGTCAGGCCGGCGTCACCGAGGCGCTGCAACAGCGCACCCGCGCCGGGCGTGTGCACGTCGACGGCGAGGATGTCCTGCCCGGGCTCGGCAGCTGCCATCTGGGCCGTCGCCTCGCCCATCCCGAAGCCGATCTCCAGCACCATGGGGGCGAGCCGCCCGAAGACGGCGACCGGATCGAGGGCAGCTCCGGTGATCTCGATGCCGTACGCAGGCCACAGGGTCTCGACCGCGCGCCGCTGGCCCGATGTCATCCGGCCGCGCCGCGGCTTGAAGCTGAGCACCGGCCGCTGTTCAGACTGCAGATCCGTCACGGCGTCAGTATGCGTCGCGCCGCTATGCTCTGCGGACTGTGAGTGCCTCCGAGCTGTCCGACGGCGATCTCAGCCGGCTCCTCGAGGTAGCTGTCCGAGCCGCGCGCGCAGGTGCGGCCGAGTTGTCGCAGCGGGCGGGGTTGGTCCGAACCGTCGAGTACAAGAGCTCCGGCACCGACCCCGTCAGCGACGCGGATCGCGCGGCTGAGGTGGCTGTCGTCGCCGTGCTCAGCAGCGAGCGCCCGGCTGACGGACTACTCGGTGAAGAGGGCGCGGCGCGCGTCGGCAGCACCGGGCTGCGCTGGGTCGTCGACCCGCTCGACGGGACGGTCAACTACCTCTACGGGATTCCTCAGTCCGCGGTCAGCGTCGCGTGCGAACGCCTGGCCGGAGCCGAATGGGAGTCCATCGTCGGATGCGTCCTCGACGTCGCGAGGGGCGAGGTGTTCACCGCAGTCGTCGGCGGCGGAGCGCGACTCGGCGGCGCGACTCTTCGCGTCAACGACCCGGTGCCGCTGTCGGTTGCCTTGATCAGCACCGGTTTCTCGTATGCGGCTGCCTCACGTGCTCGGCAGGCCGCGGTTGCGGCCGAGCTGCTCCCCAAGGCCCGCGACATCCGGCGCTTCGGCAGCTGCGCGCTCGACCTGTGCTGGCTGGCCGCCGGCCGCTGCGACGGCTACTACGAGGACGAGCTCAGCCGATGGGATTGGGCGGCCGGCGCGCTCATCGCTGCAGAGTCGGGGGCCGTACTTTCGTCGCTGGGGGGCGGGCTGGTCGCGGCCGGGCCTTGGTTGCACCCGGAGCTTTCCGCGGCGGTTTCATCGCTGGCTTAGCCGCCGGCTTCGTCGCGGGCTTCTTCGCCGGTGTGGCGCGCACGGCCTTCGACACTATTCGCGCGAATCGGACGGTGTCGCTGGCAAAGACCCGCCGCAGCACCACTTTGCGCAGCACCCGCGACGCGTCGACCATCATCCCGTCGCCGACGTAGACACCGACGTGCACTGCGGGTGACCCGTAGAAGACCAGGTCGCCTGGGATGACGTCGCTCACCCGGACGCGGCGCGTGCGCAGTTCGAGAGCCGCCGCGGTGGGCGGCAACACTCCGCCGCCGGCGCGATGCCACACCCCGTGCACAAATCCCGCGGCGTCGTACGTCGGACCCTTGCCTCCGGCGGCGTACTTAGAGCCGACAAGGCGCTTGGCCAGATCGACCGACCGCACCGCAACCGGGCGGGGAACGTGCCGACTCACAAAACCGAGCGGAGGAACGGCGTTCAGCCGGCCATCCTCGACGATCTGCGGCGCCGACGGTATGCGTCCTGGCTGCACGCCTCGCGAGGCCCGCACCACTCGCACGGCGGGGGCGGTCGGCCGGGGAACTCGTCCGTAGCTCACCACGCCCGACTCCCAGACCTCCCGGATGATCACCTCGCCGTGGGACGACGACGCATCGAGCATCTTGCCGCCACCGAGGTAGAGCGCGACGTGCGTGACCGGTTGGTCGAAGAACACGAGATCACCCGGAACGGCGTCCTCCTTCGCCAGCGGAATCGCCCATGCCGCCTGGTCCCGGGAGGTCCGCGGGATCGAATCCACGCCTCCGACCTCACGCCACAGCGTCGACGTCAATCCCGAGCAGTCCCAGGTCTTGGGGCCGCTGCCGCCCCATTCATAGGCGTCGCCCAGATGCCGCTTCGCCGCGGCGAGCACTCGGCGGGCGGCGCCGTCCGGTCCGTCGGCTGACGTGGGCGCGAGCGCGGCCGAGCCCACGCCGGCGACGGCGACGATCATCGCGCCGACGGCAGCGAGTCGCCGCCGCTGAGCGCGTTGCCGCATCTGCGATACCGCCTGTGACTCGTGTGACTGAAGTGACAGAAGAGACGATCATGACCCATCGCTCGCCGACTGACCACCCCCCGGAAGAACTACGCCTCAGGCAGTCGGAATGATCAGTTATCCGGCGCGGGAGCGCGTAGTCAGGGCAAATCCGGGAATCTTTCCAGCGCAACCACCGTTGTGACAGGTGAACCCGATGACCCTGGGAGGCCAGATGTCCGACCGCGTACTCCGCGGCAGCCGTCTCGGCGCCGTGAGCTACGAGAACGACCGGAACACCGATCTGGCCCCCCGGCAGGCGACGTCGTACGACTGCCCCAACGGCCACCACTTCGGCGTTCCTTTCGCAGCTGAGGCCGAGATTCCTGCTACCTGGGAATGCCGCCTGTGCGGCAAGCCCGCCCTTCGTTCCGGTGGCGATCCCAACCCTGCCCCGGCGAAGAAAGTGAAGCCCGCTCGCACGCACATGGACATGATCCGCGAACGTCGTTCGACCGCGGACCTCGAAGAGGTCCTCAAGGAGCAGCTGGCAGCGCGCGCCGCGGAGAAGAAGAAGTCGGCCTAGCGACGCCACGCGCCATCAGCAGGCCACGTTTCCTCCGGGAGCGTGGCCTTCTGCATCTTGTCCTACGAACGCTCGACCAGCGCCGCCAGCGTGTCCACCCAGAGCCCGCCCTGGCGCACGGATCGCAGATCAGCGAGTAGCCGGCGCGCGTCGGCCTGCTCCCCTGACTGCCACGCGGCGATGCCCTCGGTCGCGCGAGCCGTCCAGAGATGGAATGTCGACCCGTCGGGAACGGCTTCGCCTGGCGGTGGTGTCATGACATGCAAGGCGGCGGCGCGAGCGTGCTCGAGCGCTTCTCGTGGCCGCCCGCTCGTGAGGCACGCAAGGGCCGCCGAGTGCTCCACGGCTGCCAGGGCCTGAAGCTCCATACCAGCACCGTGCATGCCGGAGAGGCGCGCGAACACGACGTCGTGCGCCTGTTCGAGCTGTTCAGCGGACGCCGCTCGCTGCGACGTGAGGTGCGCGCTGAGCACAACGTCCGCGTGCCAGAGGTGCTCTTCTTCCGTCAGCGAGCGGTCCTTCGCAAGTCGCTCGAGCACGTCGATCGAGTCGGCGTACCGCATCGCCCTGGTCAGGTAGAGAAATTTTGTTCGGAGCCCCTCCTGCTGGTACTCCGGTGGTAGCTCTTGGGAGAGCACAAAGTCGACCAACTCAAGCGCCCGCGCGGCATCGCCGGACAGAGCGGCCGAGTGGGCCTCCTCCGCGTACGCCACTGCGGATGCCTGTGCCTCGAGATGCCATCGCGCCGTCCTCTTGGGACGAAGCAGCCGGGCGAACTGTGTGCCGTCCGTCCCCGCCCCTGAAGGACCCGCTCCTGGCAGCAAAGACAGCACGCCCGATAGGGCAGACATCATGACCAACGGCACTCGCAGCGCGGCGGGTAGCCCGGAGCCGAAGCGCACAAGCAGTCCGCAGAGCCCGAAGTTGGCGGCCGGACCGCCCAATATCACCGGAACTGCGCGCCACTCGCGTGGCGGCCGCCAGAATGTCGTATAGGCATTGTTGAAGCCCGTCCGCAACTCCAGGGACAACCGTCCGATGCGTCTCGTTCCTCGAAGCGCGCCTTCGCCCAGAACGAACGCACGCGGCGGCAGCCCTACCAAGCAGCCTGCAGCGCCGTGGCCGAGTTCGTGAATCGCGACGATCACCGGGATGAACAAAGCACTGCACGCGACGAGGGCAAGAGTTTTTGCCGCTCCGAGCCGGGATGCGTGCCCGTGCTGGTCGATGTAGTCAGCGTTGCGCGCCAGGAAATCGGCCATGATGACCCAGACCGTGCCGAAAATGCCGATGAGCATTGCGAGGCCGCGCAGCATTCGGCCGAGCCTGCCGCCGGGCAACGCGTCCCAGGGAAGCGCACTGCTCACCCGGAATCGCCATTGCGCTCGACTTCACCATCGATGACCCGGGGACGCTCGCTGCCGGGGCGCGGATCGCGTGGCTGGCGATACGAGCGCACGCGCACGGTGGGCGGCGTCCACCCGCTTCCCCCGACCGCACGCCGCGTGACGAACGCGAGCAGCGATCGGCGCAGCACCGCCCGGGTGGGCGGCAGCAGGCAGAACAGACCTATCACGTCGGTGAGGAACCCCGGCGTCAGTAACAAGGCGCCGCCGAACATGACCAGTGCCCCGTCGGCGACTTCACGCGCCGGCAGCCGGCCGCTCCCGGTCGCCGTCGTGAAGGCGGTCCACGCCCGCATCCCTTCGCGTTTGAGCAACCACGCGCCGAGGGCCGAGATGGCGA
>JBDSAK010000059.1:0-7046 GCA_039922195.1 Mycobacteriales bacterium | reverse complement strand
GGCAGTGGCTGGCGGCACGCTTTCGTCGCGGGCCTCGCGCTCGCGCCGGCCGCCGCTTTCGTCCCGCTCGTCTGGCTGGTCGCCGGGGTCCTCATGCTCGCCGGCATCGCGGCCGCCGCGGTTCTCGCGCCGCTGCCACGAGCGGCGGTCGTCCGCCGGGTCGCCGCGGCGGGCGCCGTGCTGGCAACGTCGTTCGCCGTGCTGCTGCCGTGGTCGTGGCGTCTGGTGGCCGTCCCGCGGCTGTTGCTGGCCGGCCTGACACCGCAGGCTCCCGCAGATCCGCTGCGCGGCATCGACGCGATGTTGTTGCGCCCTGGCGGTCCGGCCATGGCTCACCGCGCGTTCGGTGTCATCCTGCTGCTCGCCGCGCTGCCGGCTTTGCTCCGTTCGCACCGTGAGCGCCGGCTCGCCGGGATGGGTGCGTGGTCGGTCGCGATGGCCGCGATGGCGCTCGCGGTGATCGGCACCCGCGCGGGAGCAGCTGCCGCCTGGCCGGGACCCGCGCTGCTGATCGCGGGCGGCGCCCTCATCAGCGCGGCCATGATCGGCGCGACGGGCGGCCAGGTACTGCTCGGTCGCGCGAGCTTTGGCTGGCGGCAGCCGACCGCGCTGCTCATCGCGGTGTGTGCGCTGGTCGCACCGCTCGTCGCCCTCGGTTCATGGGCCGCCCGCGGCGCCGGCCGGCCACTTGACCGGCGGGTCGTCGTCACGTTGCCTCGCTACATCGTCGCCCAAGGCGAACGCCAGCCCGGGCTCCGCGTGCTGTGGTTGCGGCCGGGGGCGACCAGCGCCGACCTGCGCTACTCCCTCACGCCACTGCGCGGGGCGTTCACGGGCGCAGACCAGCTGCCGGCCCCCGAGTCCCTGCGGCGGCGCCTGGACGAACTCGTCACAGCCGTAGCGAGTGCGACCGGGAGCGACGCCGCCCAAGCCCTGGCCACGCACGCTGTTCGCTACGTGGCGCTCCCGTCGTCCGGCCAGCCCACAGCGGTCGATCTGGCGCTCGCCGGCGTACTCGATGCGCAGCCTGCCCTGACCAAGGAACGCGCCGATGCCGCTGCCGGCATGGCGCTGTGGCGCGTCATCGCACCGACGGGTCACGTGACGCTGCTGTCCGGTGTCGCCGCGCGCGAGGCGGCGACCGAACGCGGGCCGTCGCTCGACGCCCTGCGCGAGAACCCACCGCAGGTGCTCGAGCCCGACGAGAGGACGGGCCGGTACGTCGTACCGCCCGGCCTGCCCGGTCGCCTGCTCGTCGTGAGTGAGTACGCCGGCGGCCGCTGGCGGGTGCGCGGACCGGACGTCAAGGCGGTCCGCGCCTGGGGCTGGGCTGCCGCCGCCGAAGTTCCCGCCGCGGGCGTGACCGCAACCGTGGACGCCGGCCGCCGCTCCCGGCGTACCGGACTGGGCCTGCAGGCGTTCGCGGTGCTGGTCGCCCTGGTGCTCGCGGCGCCGAGCGTGCGAAGGGCCGAGGACGACAGCGCCCGCGACGAGCCGATCGCCGACGACCCGCCCGCAGACGCGCCGATCCCGGTCGGAGCATCAGCATGAAGCGCCCCACCATCAAGGGCCCAACCATCAAGGGCTTGGCCGGACGGGCGCTGGCCGGAGCACGGCGAGTGGATGTCACCCGGTGGCGCGAGATGAGCCGACCGCCGGCTGCGTTTGCCGTCGTCGCGGTCCTGGCCGGGGGCGTCACCACGGCCGAACTCACCCATCGGGATACGAGGCCGGCGGTTCGCCCGCTGCCCCGGACTCTCGCTCCGGTCGTCGGCAGCATCGCCGTGTGCCCGGACGCACTCACCACCACGAAGTCGGTCAGCACGCGGGTGACTGCCGGCGTCGGCGGCGCCGGCGACACCCGGGTCAGTGCGGCGAAGCTGGCCCCCGGCGCAGCAGCCGAGATGTTGGTCGAGGACGGGTCCCGCGTTGGGCAATTCGGCGCCGGCGGTGACGCGGCGGCGATCGCCTCCGAAGGGACGGCTGTGGTGACGACCGCGACCGGTCCGGAGGCGGGCGGCCTGGCGGCCGAGCAGGTCACGCGCGCTGAGAGCGGTGCGCAGTTCGGCTTGGCTTCAGTCCGGTGTGAGCCGGCGGTGGCCGACAGCTGGTACGTCGGCGCCGCAACGACGATCAGCGACAAGAGCGAGTTGTTCCTCGTCAATCCGTACGACGAAGTCGCGACGGTCGACGTCAGCATCTACACCAGCAAAGGCGTTCGCGACATCCCAGGCACCAAGGGGGTATCGGTGGGCGCGCGATCGCGCGTCGTCAAAGCACTCGCCGACTGGGCGCCGGACGAGCAGTGGCTTGCCGTGCGCGTCGAGGTCAGGGCCGGTCGGGTATCTCCGGCGATTCGGCGTTCGAGATCCGTGCGCTCGGTGGCCAGCGGTGTCGAGTGGGTTCCGCGCTCCATTCCGGGCGAGCAGGTCGCGCTCGGCGCGCTGCCCGGCGGCGAGGGCGAGCGCACGCTGGTGCTGGTCAACCCCGGCATCGACACGCTGATTGCCCACGTGACCGTCTCCCGCCAGGACGGCCAGTTCACCCCGATCGACCTCGCCGAGGTGGAGATCGAGGGACAACAGCTCGTTGCGCTGCCAGTGAGCGACGACCTCGACAACCTGTCGGCGATGATGCACGTCGTCACCGATGGACCGCCGGTGATCGCCGGCGGGTTCGCCGCCTACCTCCCGGCCACCCCCGGCGCCGCCTCGGATTTCGTGCTGGCCGGCAGCGCTCCGGCGTTGTCCGGGCCGGCATTGCTCACCGACAACCGGGTGGGTCCGACCGTCGACACCAGCCTGATGTTCTCCGCTCCGGACGGCGATGCCGAGGTGACCCTCACCCTGCTGACTTCGGACGGCTCGGCGGGTCGCACATCGCTGGTCCCGGTGCGCCAAGGAGACCTGGTCGTCGTCGCGGTGTCGCGCGCGTTCGGGCGGGGCGATCCGCAGCCGATCTTGGTCACGACGAGCGCCAACTCCGCCGCGGTGCACGCAACGCGCGTTGTCGTCGAGAAGACCAAGCAGGGCACGTTGATGACGACGTTCGCGGTCGCCCCACAGCCACTCGGGGGCGTGCCGGTGCCGCGCGTGGCACACGACCCGGCCGGCTGGCTGCTGACCCGCGACTAGCCTTCGGGTGGGTCCGCAGGCGGTGGGTCCACGACGTCGGGGTCCAGTCCGAGATAGCGCGCGACTTCCTCGACGACGAGGTCGTGAACAAGGTCGGCCAATTCGATTCGCTGCCGTGCGCGTGCCTCGATCGGGCGGCGGAAGATGACGATGCGCGGCGGGAACGCCCGGCCATTGGAGTCGGTGCCGGCGGGAACCAGCTTGGCCAGCGGAATCGCGGGCTGGCCGTGCTCGTCCACGAGCAGCTCGACCGGCGGCACGTCTTCGACCGCGAACTCCAGCGTCGCGAGCTGCGCCTGCCACCGCGAGTCGAGGTGCTCGACGGCATCGAGCACCAGGTCGTCGAACTGTTCACTAGGCCGCCGTGACAGGGGCAGCTGCGGCGGCACGAGCCGGCCGCGCAAGCCACGTCCGCGCCGGTCGCGCGTGCGGCGCAGCCGGCGGCGCAGGTCGGCGGTCGGCAAGGGCTCCACGGCCGAAGCGTACGACGACACGCGGGCGGTGATGGTCGCGCCTGCCCGCGCGCACTAATGTCCGCCCCGTGAGCCCTCATCGCCGCTGTTCGCGCACCGCGTGCGCCGACGCCGCCATCGCGACGCTGACCTACGTGTACGCCGACCAGCAGGCGCTCCTCGCGCCCCTTGCACCGGTGCACGAACCGCACTGCTACGACCTGTGCCGCGAGCATGCCGCCCGGCTGACCGCGCCCCGCGGGTGGGACGTCGTACGGCGTGAGGCGCCCCTCGCTGCCGCCCGTTCGCACGTCGGCGTGGAGCAACTGGAGGCGCTCGCCGATGCGGTGCGCGAGGAGGCCTTCGTCGAGGTGCCCGATGAGGGCTTCCGCCGCGGTCACCTGCGCATGTTGCGCTCGCCCGCGCCGCAGGCCGGTCAGTAAGGGACGCACGCGCGGCCGCACCGTCCGCCAGCCGCCATTTGCCAGCGGCTGGTAGCCCGGCCGCGCCTACAGGACTGCCGACGACGCGCCGACCTTTACAGGCATGGGGTGGTTGTCCGATCGATTCGCCGCGGGCGCCCGGATGTTTGCTGCCTTCGCCGTCCTCAGCCTGCTGCCGGTGCTTGCCCTCGGCTTGACCCTTGCCGTCCAGTACCGCGCCGACGTCAAGTCACGCGGGATCGCCGCCGGCTCCGACCAGGCGGACGTGATGGCCCGCGTGCTCAGTGAGACCCAGCTCGAAGGTCACGACCTCTCGACTGGACTCAACCAAGCTGAAGCGGACCGGCTCGCGGTGTTCGCGGCCGACGAGGCGCGCAGCGGCCACGTTCGCCGGCTCCGGCTGCGCGACAGGACCCAGCGGGTCGTGTTCGCCGACGACGCTTCGGACGTCAACGCCGAGCCCGACGACGAGGTCGAGGAAGCCCTCGACGGCGAGCGGGTGGCACTGATCACCCGCCTCAACAGCGATTATGGCGACACCGCGCCCGCCGGCGAGCGGGTCGTCGAGGTCTACACGGCGCTGCGCAGCTCACAGACCGGACAGGCCATCGGCGTCCTCGAGGTCTATCTGCCCTATGCAGCGATCGAGAACGGCCTGCACGCCGGCCTGGTCCGGCTCTACCTCACACTCGCCGTCGGCCTCGTCCTGCTCTACCTCGTGCTCGCCGGTCTCGCCCTGTGGGTGACCCGCCGGCTGAGCCGGGTCGCCGCGCAGTACCAGCACCTCGCGCTGCACGACCCGCTCACCGACCTGCCGAACCGGGCGCTGTTCGGCGACCGGATCGCGGCGGCCGTGGCGGCGTCGCGCCGCCATGGCACGGTCGCCGCGGTGGTGCTGCTCGACCTCGACCGGTTCAAGGAGGTCAACGACACGCTCGGTCACCACAACGGCGACATTCTGCTCAGGTGTGTCGCGAA
The DNA here is from genome assembly GCA_039922195.1 of Mycobacteriales bacterium. GTDB lineage: Bacteria > Actinomycetota > Actinomycetes > BP-191 > BP-191 > JBDTYE01. The sequence continues at coordinate 2,039 of JBDSAK010000059.1, read as the reverse complement.
CCGGCTGCTCGGCGCCGTGCGTGACATCGACACGGTGGCCCGCCTCGGGGGCGACGAGTTCGGGCTGGTGCTCTCGGGCGCCGGTACGCCGGCGCAGGTCGCGGCCCTCCTCGCGCGGATCACCGAAGCGATCGAGGGCGAGATGGAACTCGCGGGTCTGCCGTTGTCGGTAGAGGCGAGCATGGGCGTCGTCTTCATCCCGCAAGACGGCGAGACACCGGAGGACCTGCTGCAGCACGCGGACGTCGCGATGTACGTCGCCAAGAGGGCGCAGACCGGCGTGGTCTACTACGACTGTGCGCAGGACGACTACAACGCCGATCGGCTATCGCTGGTCGCCGAGCTGCGGCGCGCGTTCGACCGCGATGAACTCGTCCTGCACTATCAGCCGCAGGTCAAACAGCCCACCGGACAGGTCGACACGGTCGAGGCCCTCGTGCGTTGGCAGCATCCGACCCGCGGACTGCTCGACCCGGACGAATTCGTGCCCATCGCCGAGCAGACCGGGCTGATCGAGCCGCTGACCCAGTGGGTGTTCGACGCCGCGCTGAAGCAGCTCAAGATCTGGCACGAAGTGGCGCCGGAGCTGGTCGTCGCCGTCAACATTTCCGCTCGGAGCCTGCAGCGCAACGACTTCCCGCTGATGGCGACGGACGCCCTTGCGCGAGCCGGCTGCCGGCCGGAGCACCTGCTGCTCGAGATCACCGAGACGGCGCTCGTGACGGACGCCGTCCGCGCGGCGGAGGTCCTGCACCTGTTGCACGCCGCCGGCCTGCGCCTCAGCCTGGACGACTTCGGCCAGGGCTACACCAGCCTCGGCCAGTTGCGCCATCTGCCGGTGAGCGAACTCAAGATCGACAAGACGTTCGTCATGAACATGCTGCGCAACTCCAGCGACGCGGCGATCGTCCGGTCCGTCGTGGAGCTCGGTCACAACCTCGGCATGCACGTCGTCGCGGAGGGCGTCGAGACCGCGGAAGCGTTGGCCTCGCTGCTGACGCTCAGGTGCGACGTCACCCAGGGTTACTTCTTCAGCCGGCCGATGCCGGCCTGCGAGGTCGGGCCGTGGCTGGCCGCGCACGCGCTCGCGACGGAAGAACCAGTCCTCGCCTGAGTGGTGTGTCCGGCGCACCGAACTCAAGGATTTGTCGCTTTCCGACGATGAAGTGACATCGCCCACCGACGCTCGGAGAGCCCCACATGCCCGCATGCGACGTCTGCTCCAGCACCTCAGTGACCACCATCTCGATGACGATGACGCACGGTCAGTCGGTGCAGATGACCTCCTGCCATCGGTGCGAGCACAAGACCTGGCGCGAGGACGGCGAAGCCGTCGCCCTGGAGCGCGTCCTGTCCCTCGCGGCAAAGAAGAAGCCCTAATTTCCGCGAAATGACTTTTGACCGTGCGTTCGCCACGCTCAGACTCGTCCGACATTCGCGGCGATCGGCCATTTCACTCCGCGCAATGGCCCATGGGGGCGGGCTCACGGGTAGGCGCGGCCCACCTTCAGCCAGGTAGCATCCCGGGCGTCTCACCGACCTGCCCCGAGGGATGCCCGCTGTGCGCGATGTTTCTGGATTGATCAAGGCGTACGACGTCCGTGGCGTCGTGCCGGACGAGCTCGACGAGGACCTGGCCGGCGACATCGGACGCTGTTTCGGCGCGCTGATCGCCCCCGCGGCCGCGGTCGTCATCGGCCACGACATGCGCGAGACCGGCGAAGGCCTGGCGGCAGCGTTTGCGCACGGGCTCATGGAGCGCGGCATCGATGTCATCCGCATCGGGCTCGCGTCGACCGACCAGCTCTACTTCGCCTCCGGCAAGCTCGACATCCCAGGCGCGATGTTCACCGCCAGCCACAACCCCGCCAAGTACAACGGCATCAAGATGTGTTACGCCGGCGCCAAGCCGGTCGGGCAGGACAGCGGACTCAACCAGATCAAGGAGTGGATCAGCACCGGCACGGTGCCGACCGTGCTCGGCGGGTTGCCGCTCGAGGTCGTCCCGCTCTACTTCGAGCTCGACGGGACCTTCCCGA
>JBDSAK010000058.1:0-6116 GCA_039922195.1 Mycobacteriales bacterium | reverse complement strand
GTCGGGCCAGGCTGCGACAGTGTCGTCTCGAGGCACTTCGAGTCCTCGCTGCTGCTCGGCATCCGGGGCGTTCCGGCCCGATGGCAGTTCGTGCACGTGGCGGATGTCGCGGCCGCGTGTGCGATCGCGGTCACGGGAGTCATCGACGGGATCGTCAACGTCGCCCCTCCCGCGACCCTGAATCAGGCCGATCTCGAGCGGATCACCGGCGGCCGCCGCGTCGAGCTGCCCGCGTCGGTCGTCTTCGGCGCCGCCGACCGCTTGCGCCGGGCCGGCGTGACCTTGGCGCCCCCGGGAGAGATCGGCTACCTCGCCTATCCCTGGGCGATCGACAGCGGTCGGCTCCTCGAAGCCGGGTGGCGGCCGACGTACGACAGCGCGGCTGCCCTCCGGGCCCACCTCGCCGCGACGAGCGCACCCGACAGCGCCCGTCGGCCGAGCCGCGACGACGCGACGCGGGCCGCGGCGGGAGCGACAGTGGCCCTGCTCGGGACCGCGGCAATCCTGCGGCGCGCGCGTCGCCGCCGTCCATGAGCGCGGACAGTGCGGACGCGGACGTCCTCGTCGGCATCCGCGAGCTGCCACTGTCGGTGGAGGAGTGCCTCGCCGCGGTGACTCGCCCGCAGGCAGGGGGGATCGGCCTGTTCGTCGGCACCGTTCGCGACAGCGATCACGACCGAGCGGTCGCTTGCCTCGAATACAGCGCACACCCGGATGCGGTGCGGCAGTTGCGGGAGCTCGCGGTCCGGGCGGCGGCGGACTTCCCCGTGGCAGCCGTCGCGGCGGTGCATCGGGTGGGCCGACTCGAGATCGGGGACATCGCGGTCATCGTGGCGGTGTCCTGCCCGCACCGGCCCGAGGCGTTCGCGGCGGCCCGCTGGTTGATCGACGAACTCAAGGCGACGGTCCCGATCTGGAAACGGCAGACGTACGCCGATGGCGAGATCGAGTGGGTCGGCTGCGCCTAAACCCATACAAACCAGGACGCCGCTTCGGCTGAATGCCGACGAATTGCTCAAGATGGCGCAGTGATCTGCCGACCGTTGGCGTATTGGTCCTCCTGACAGAGCAAGGGAGCTCCCCGTGGAGCACGTCGTCTTCTACACCGCCGCAGACGGGTCGCCGGCGTACCGCCGCACGGCCAACCTCGATGACGCCGTGCGGGTTGTGGAGCACCTGCGCAACGCCGAAGGCCGCGAAGAGGTGCATGTCTACTCGCTCGCCGCCGTTGCGCTGAACTTCCGCCCGTACTACCGGGTCGAGATCAATGGAAACGCGTCGATTCCCGCTCAGCCCGACGCGTCGATCCCGGCGCCGTTCACCGCCCCCGTTGCGCCTGCCGCGCCGGAAGCGCAGTCACTGTCGGCCGAGCTCGCCGCTTTCGCCGTGGACGCCGAGCCCGCCGCACCGCAGCCGTCATTCGCGGCCGCGCAGCAGGCGTCGTTCGCCGAGCCTTCGGCCGCACCGGTAGCCGAAGCACCGCCCGCGCCACCTGCCGTGCCCGAGCCGGCCAGCGCATTCCTGCCGATGCCGGCGATGGCGCAGCCGATGCCGCCGGTCGAGCAAGTGCCGGCGATGGCGAGCGCAAGTCAGCCCGCGGAGTCCGACGACGTGGACCAGAATGGGCAGGCACGCGGCGCTCGCGGCCTGGGCTTCTTCACTCGCTAGCCCGCGCGCTCACTGCCCCAATGCTCGTCCGTGGTCAGCGACCGCGCGCGAGCGTCTGCATGATGACGAATGCGACGCCGGCGGTGAGCAGCGCGACGGACATGATGAGCAACAGGATGGCCAGCAGCCGGTCGCGCGCTGCGGGCGGGTCGTCGGGCTCGATGTCGTCGGTGAGTTCGGCCAGGAAGCTCGGACGCCGGCGTACGACGCGGCGCCCGGAGGGGCGCTCCGCTTTGTTCACCGCGCGCTCCCCTCGACTGGCTGTCCGAACGAGCACAGCGTAGCGATTACGCTTGCGCAATGACCCGTCGCACGATGACCCTTGCCGTGTCCACCGGTCTGTTGTTGCTCTTGCTCGTCGCCGCCGCACGCCTGCCGGTGCCATACATCGCCCTCATGCCGGGACCGCTCTACGACACGCTCGGCGAGGTCGACGGCAAACCGGTGATCACCGTGGAAGGCAAGGAGTCGTTCACGCCGCAGACCGGCACCCTCTACCTCACGACGGTCCGGGTCGCGGGCGCGCCGTCGTACGCGCGGCTGACGTTGTTCGAGGCCGTGAAGTACTGGGTGGATCCGTCGATCGCTGTCGTGCCGACGGAGGTCGAGTACCCGCCGGGCACCGATGTCGAAAAAATCAAGGAAGAGACCGCCCAGCAGATGGTCGACTCGCAAGATGCCGCGACGATCGCCGCGATGCGGTACCTGGGCGAGAACGTCACGACGCAATTGGTCGTCGAGTCAGTGACCGCGGGCGCGCCCGCGGACGGCGTTCTCGAGCCCGGCGACAAGCTGCTGTCGATCGACGGCGTCGCTGTGGACAGCGCCTCGGGTGCGGAGCTGCGTGACCTCATCCGCGCCCATCCGCCAGGCGATGTCATTGAGATCCGCTACGAGCGCGCAGGCAAGGCGGTGGTGGTGATGATCACCACCACCGCGGCGTCGGACGATCCGACGAAATCCCTGCTCGGGATCGGCCCCGACGTGCAATGCCCCTGTAAGAAGCCGTTCATTGTCAAGATCGGTCTCGGCGAAGAGGTCGGCGGGCCCAGCGCCGGGCTGATGTTCACCCTCGGCATCATCGACACGCTGACGCCGGGCGAGTTGACCCGGGGTATGTCGATTGCGGGCACCGGCACGATGGACGTCAACGGCAACATCGGGCCGATCGGCGGCATCAAACAGAAGCTCATCGCGGCCAAGCGCAAAGGCGCGACCGCTTTCCTCGTGCCGGACGCCAACTGGGAAGACGCCAATGTCTCGCCGCCGAAGGGACTCCAACTGCGGCGCGTGAAGGCCCTGCCGGATGCCGTACGCGAGCTCTGCGCGCTCACCGGCGCCACCGAGAAGCCCTGCGCTGCATGAGCCAGGCCCGCATGAGCCAGGCCCAGATGAGCCGGCCCTGATGAGCCGGCCCTGATGAGCCGGCCCAGTGCCGACGAACTCCTGGAGCTCATCTCGGTGCTCGCTCACGATCTGCGGACGCCGCTGACCCCGGTCAAGGGCTACGCGGAGATCCTGCGCAGCCGGCCGGGTATCGGCCCGGCGAAGACGGAGCAGTACGCCGGGATCGTGGTCGAGGCGGCCGCCCGGATGGAGCGTTCGGTCGACATGCTCTCGGGCATCGCCGCGCTGCACGCAGGTCGCGGTCAGGTTCGCAACGAGGCGGTGGACGCGGCCGTGATCATCGCCGAGCGACTGGATCTATGGCGCGGTCGGCTGCCGGCGCGGACCTTCGCGGGGCATACCGGATCGGCGCCGGGTGTCATGCTCGTCGATCGCGGCTGGATCGGGCGCGCGCTCGACGTTCTGATCGAGCAAGCGACCAGACTGTGGCCGCCGCCCGCGGTCATCTCCATGCGCGCGGTCGCCGGCCCGGCCGGCGACACGGTCCGCCTCACGGTGGGCGACCTCATGGACGAAGACGCCGCACCCGCGGTGTCGCGAGACTCGGACGCGCTCGGCCGGGCCTTCGTCAACGCGGTGTGCGACGCGTGTGGCTACCAGCGTGCCGGCGACCTGGAGATCGACGTACCGATCGCTGCGCCGGTCTAACGTGCCGGTGCGCCGACCCCGGCGCGGCCGGTGCGTGGCACTTTGATAGGTTTCGGTTCGTTGTGATCATCGGCGTCGCGACCGCGGCGGCCAGATTCGCCGCTCGACGAAGGTGAGTGCGTGGCCCTCAGGACGACCCCGACCCGTCGTCAGCTTCTTCTCGCTCCGGTAGCCGCAACAGTCGTCGTACTGCTGGCTTTGCTCTCGGTCATCTCGTCGAAGTACACCGACCTGCTCTGGTTCCGCGAGGTCTCGCGCACCAGTGCTGCCGACTACACCGGCGTCTTCTCGGTGCAACTGCAGACCCAGCTCGTACTGTTCTTCGGCTACGGACTGGCGATGGCTCTGATCGTCGGGCTCAACATCTGGGTCGCTCATCGCATTCGGCCGCCATACCTCCCGCAGTCGCTCGAGCAGCAAAGCCTCGACCGCTACCGCAGTGTCATCGAGCCGTTCATCCGACCGGCGTTCATCGGATTGCTGGCCCTGCTCGCTCTGCTCGCCGGCAGCGGCGGTGCGGGCGCCTGGCGCACGTGGCAGTTGTGGATCAACCGGCAGCCGTTCGGTGTGCCCGATCCGGTGTTCGGCAAGGACATCGGCTACTACGCGTTCACCTATCCGCTCTACCGGCAGGTCACCGGATTCCTGTTCGGTGCGTTCTTCTTCGCGCTGCTCGCGTCGATCGCGACGCACTACTTGTTCGGCTCGATCCGCGTGCAAACCGCTGGCGAAAAGGTGACCCCCGCGGCGCGCGCGCACATCAGCGTGCTGCTCGGGATTCTCGCCGCGCTGAAAGCTGTCTTCTACTACCTCGACCGCGTCGGCATGGTGTTCTCCGATCGCGGCTCGGTAACCGGTGCGTCGTACACCGACATCAATGCCCGATTGCCCGTGCTGTTGCTGCTCGTTGTCGCCGCGTCGCTGTGTTCGCTACTGTTCTTCGCCAACCTGCGCTCGCGCGGCTTCCTGCTGCCCGGTGTCGCATCGGCCGTGCTCGTGCTGTCGAGCATCCTGCTCGGCTTCGTCTATCCGCTCATCGTGCAGACATTGCAAGTGCGCCCCAACGAACTGCGCTACGAACGCCAGTACATCGAACGCAACATCAAGGCTACGCGAGCGGCGTACGGCATCAACGCCGTGCAGGTTGCGCCGTTCGAGGCGGCCGGCAGCGCGCAGCTGTCCGAACTCACCGAAACGGGTGGCACTCTCGACCATGTGCGGCTGCTCGACCCCAACAAGCTCAAGGACACTTTCGAGCAGTTGCAGTCGATCCGGCAGTACTACGGGTTTGCGCAGACCCTCGACGTCGACCGGTACGCCGGACCGAACGGCCTGCAGGACTACGTCGTCGGCGTCCGCGAGAGCGATCTGAGCAAGCTCCCGTCGGCCGAGCGCGGCAGCTGGCTCAACGAGCACGTGCTCTACACGCACGGCAGCGGATTCGTTGCCGTGCCCACAGACGCGGTGACCGCGGACGGCAAGCCGGACTTCGCGGTGAAGGACATTCCGACGACCGGCTTCTTGACTATCGCCCAGCCACGGATCTACTTCGGTGAGCTCACGCCCGCGTATTCGATCATCAACAGCCCGACGTCGGGTGAAGTCGACGGACTGAGCGATCTCTCGCAGGGCGCCGGCTACCGCTATGACGGCAAAGCCGGCGTCCCGATGTCGGGCATCAACCGGCTCTTCTATGCTGTGCGTTTCCGCGACCCCAACCTGTTGATCTCGGGCGCCGTGGGCGGCGATTCAAAGATCATGTACGGTCGCAACCCACGCGACCGGGTCGAGCAGGTCGCGCCATATCTCAAGCTCGACAGCGACCCCTATCCGGCTGTCATCGACGGCAAGGTCATCTGGATCGTTGACGGATACACGACCAGCGCGGGATATCCGTACGCCGAGCGCACGGACCTCGACCAGATCACCCGCGATGCCACGACAGTCAACCGCACCGGCCAGCGGCTGCCGTCGGAACAGATCAACTACATCCGCAACTCCGTCAAGGCGACCGTCGACGCCTTCGACGGCACCGTCAAGCTCTACACGTGGGACGAGCAGGACCCGGTGCTCAAAGCGTGGAAGAAGGTCTTCCCCCAAACGGTCCTCGACAAGGCGTCGATACCGGCCGGCGTCCTCGCACATGTCCGCTACCCCGAGGACCTGTTCAAGGTGCAGCGCGGTTTGCTCGAGCGCTACCACACCGAGGATCCGACGACGTTCTTCTCGCGCCAGCAGGACTGGACGGTCCCCGTCGATCCTGCGGGCGCGCGCGGTCCCAACAAGTTGCTCATCGGCAAGGACAAGCAACCGCCCTACTACGTCGTGCTGAAGCAGCCGGGGTCGGAGGCTCGGTCGTTCAGCCTGACGTCACCGTTCGCATTCAAGAGCAA
>JBDSAK010000057.1:0-3131 GCA_039922195.1 Mycobacteriales bacterium | reverse complement strand
CCCTGTCGCGCAAAGTCGACGGCCTCGGCGAGCACCGTCTGCCACAGTGTCCGGTCGATCGTTGGAATCGAGAGCCACTCACGGAAGACCCTGCCGGCGGGGGCGAACGGGTCGCCAAGACCGCGCTCGACCAGATCGGTGACCCGCTCGCGAGGCAGCTTCACGACCAGGCAGCCGACCTGGTCGTCGTAGGACGCGAGGAATCGCCCGGCCAGCCGGACGCAGGGGTAGCCCATCATCGTGGCCCGACCAATCGCCGGGTCGTAGAGCAGGTCGTCGGTCAGCTCGTCGTAGAGGCCGCGGGCGTCATCCCCGCCGACCTGCGCCGACGGGGACGTGCGCTTCGCGTCACGCGCCATCAGGCCGCCGGCGGGGTGAAGATACCGAACTGGTTGCCCGCAGGATCGCGCAAGTAGGCGAACTTCGGGGCGCCGGGGCCGGGGTCGAGGTGCTTGCTCAACACCGAGCCGCCCAGCTGCTCGGCGTCGGCGCAGGTGGCCTCGACATCGGCGACGAGGATGTAGAACACGGCATGGTCGGGCACGTGCCCGCCGGTGCCGAAGACACCACCCATCGGTCCGTCGGCCCCGGAGGCCTTGATAGTGCGGTAGTCCAGGCCGCCGGCCGCAGCCGGGCCGTCGGCTTCGAAGGTCCAGTCGAAGAGGGTGCCGTAGAACTTGGCGGCGGCGTCGGGGTCGCTGGTGGCGACCTCGAACCAGGCCAGCGTGCCGGGTGCGGGGTTGGTCATGGGTTTCTCCTTCTACCGTCGATTCACCCCCCGGAGCGGCGGGCTGCATCCACCGTCTCCGGGCGACGCGACAGCCCTATGTCGGAGTTTGGCAGGAGATCTTCGGGACGCAGCGCCGACTCCGGCAGCTTCGTCTGGTGGCCGTCGACGATCGGCTCCGGGACGACACGCTGCGGACGCGGCAGTGATGGTGTCCGCTCGGCTCGGGTGATGCGATCCAAGCGAAACACTCGATCGTCTCTTCTCAGATGGCACCAGGCAGTGAGATACGAGCCGTTTGGCCCGACCACGACGTGCTGCGGCTCGACCTCGCGCTCAGTCTCCAGGCTGCCGATATCGATGTAGCGGATGCGCAACACGTGGTTGTCGCGCACTGCTCGCCAGATGGTCTGCGCGATCTCGGCGTCAGGGGCGGGCACCGGTTGCACGAGAAGCCTGATCTTCTCTGCGGTCGCACGTGCCTCAGCCAGAGCCCGCTCGGGCATGGCGGCCACGATCTTGTGGAGGGCGCTGCGGGCGTCACGTGCGAAGAGAACGTGCTCGCTGCGGCTCAAGGCCACGGCGACGGCCGCCGCCTCGCCTGGCGTGAAGTTGAGCGGCGGCAGGCTCATCGTGCGATCGAGCGTGTAGCCCCCTGTGCGCCCCTGTTTGGTCGCGAGCGGGACGCCGGCCTGCCCTAGGGCGCTCAGGTCGCGCTCGATGGTCCTGACACTGAGCTCGAAGTGCTCGGCCAGCTGCCGCGCCGTACGGCCCCTGGGTCCCGCTGCCCGCAGCTCCTCGACCAGGGCGTAGAGGCGGTCCATGCGGTTCATGGTCCGAGCATAGGCACGGGCGCAGACATTCCTTGCCCTACCGAGTGCCGCACGGCGCCGAACTGCCAAGCCGGCTGCGGGCGGTGCTCTCGGTGTTGTACCTGATCTACAACACGGGCGCGGCGACGTCAGGCGCCGCGATCTGAGAGCCGAGGCGGTCAGGCTGGCCCGGGTGCTGGCGGCACTGATGCCCGCGAACCGGAGGTATTGGGCCTGTTAGCCCTCGTTCTGCTCAGTGATCCGCGGCTGCCGGCCCGCGGCGACGGGACCCACGTCGTACTGCTGAGGGACCAGGACCGGTCGCTGTGGGATCGCTCGTTGATTGCCGACGGGCAGCGGCTTGTGCTGGGCTGCATGCGGCGTCGCCGGCTCGGGCCGTTCCAGCTGCAGGCGGCGATCCAAGCGCTGCACTGCGCGGCACCTCGACATGAAGAGACGGACTGGGGGGCGATCGTCCGGTTCTACGACCGCCTGATCGCCCTGATGCCGACCCCGGTCGTGGCGCTGAACCGGGCGGTCGCTGTTGCCGAAACCGACGGACCGGAGGCGGGCTATCGCTACTCGACGGTCGGTCGAGGCTTCATCCCACTCAATAGACGCGAAAATGTCGAAGCGCACGCCAATTCTTCCTTCCACATAAGGCTTTTCCGGCCTCGTTTTGTCGGACCAGGTCGGTAGGGTTCTTGTAACGCGATCAGCCTTCCCCGCGCATCGCAGCCGTTGTTTCTGTTGCCTGCGCGAGGAGGTGTTGGTCGGGTGTCGGTGATGTCAGCCGTGCGCGAGCTATCACAAAGCGATGTCGCTACCGGCGTTGACCCCTCCGTTGACGTCGACGCGATGCCGATGGTCGCGGTCGGTGAGTTGATCGTGCGGATCGAGCAGGCGTCGCGGGCGCTGGAAGCGCTGCGGACCAGGGCCATCGGCCGGTTCGACGCCGCCGGTGGGGCGTCCGCGGACGGATCGGCGTCGACCGCGGCGTGGCTGCGCGGACACTGCCAGCTCTCCCCCACCGAAGCCGGAGCGCGAGTACACACCGCCCGGATATTGCGGGAGCTGCCCGCCACCGCCGAGGCACTCGCCGCCGGGCGGATCCCGTTCGCCAATGCTGTACTGATCGCCTCACTCGCCAAAGACGCGCCGATCGAGGTGATGCGGGCCTGCGAGCCCCACATGCTCGACGCGGCCGAGCAGCTCAACCCGGCGCAGCTACGCGGCTTCATCGGACGGCTCCGCTACAGCTACGCAAAGGACGCGGTCGCCAAGGACGAAGCCAACCGCTACGAGCTGCGGCAGCTGCACCTGGCGAGCCGCTTCGATGAGCTGCACTCGGTTAACGCCTGGCTGCTGCCCGAGACCGCAGCGGGACTACGGATCCTGCTGGAAAACCGCATGACCCCGCCGGGCGCCGGCGACGCGCGGAGCCGGCCGCAGCGGCTGCACGATGCGTTCGCCGCCTGGATCGACGAAACGCTCAACACCGGTGACCTCGCGCAGGACGGCGGGGAACGCCCGCACGTCACCGTCGTCGTCGACAAACAGACCCTCGAAGACGCCCCCGGCGCACCACCCGC
>JBDSAK010000056.1:0-15790 GCA_039922195.1 Mycobacteriales bacterium | reverse complement strand
GCCCGCCTCGATGCGGATCGGGTGGTCGCGGTTGGCCATGCGTGACAGCGCCGACAGCGGCTCGCCCTGGCTGCCGGTGGAGATGAGGACGACGCGCTCTTGCGGGTAGTCGTCGACCCTCTTGAGATCGATGAGTGTGTCGCCCGGCACACGCAGGAAGCCAAGGTCTCGCGCAACACCCATGTTGCGCACCATCGAGCGACCGACGAGGGCGACCTTGCGGCCTTCAGAGTGAGCGGCGTCGATCACCTGCTGCACACGGTGCACGTGGCTCGCGAAGCACGCGACGATGATGCGCTTCTTCGCCTTGCCGAAGATCTGGTTGAGAACGTCGCCGACCTCACGCTCGCTGGTCACAAAACCGGTCATCTCGGCGTTCGTCGAGTCCGACAGCAGCAGATCGATGCCTTCCTTGCCGACCCGAGCGAAGCCACCGAGGTCGGTGAGCCGACCGTCGATCGGGGTCTGATCCATCTTGAAGTCGCCGGTGTGCAGCACCGTGCCCGCTCCGGTTTTGATGGACAGCGCGCACGCATCGGGCACCGAGTGGTTGACCGAGAAGAACTCACAATCGAATGGCCCGAACGAGCGCAGATCGCCTTCGGCGATCTCGTCGGTCACCGGATTGATGCGGTGCTCCTGCAACTTCGCCCGGATCAGGGCGAGGGTGAACTTCGAGCCGATGAGCGGTATGTCGGCGCGTTCGCGCAACAGGAACGGCACCGCGCCGATGTGGTCTTCGTGGGCGTGCGTCAGGACGAGCGCTTCGATGTCGTCGAGCCGATCCCTGATAGAGGAGAAGTCGGGCAGGATCAGGTCGATGCCGGGTTGCTCGGTCTCGGGGAAGAGCACGCCGCAGTCGACGATGAGCAAGCGGCCGGCGTACTCGAAGACGGTCATGTTGCGACCGATCTCGCCGAGACCGCCGAGTGCGACTATCCGCAGGCCGCCTTCGGCGAGCGGCGGCGGCGACTGCAGTTCCGGGTGCGGGTGGCTCACGCGCGGGGACCGACGGAGATATTGGCAGCCGCGAGATCTGCTTTGAGTAGGTCAATCTGCTCATCTGTGGCATCGACGAGCGGCAGCCGAACGGGTCCGGCCGGCAGGCCGACCAGGGTGAGCGCGGCCTTGACATCGGTCGGGCTGCTGACCCGGAACAGACCGGTGAACAGCGGCAGCAACCCCAGGTGGATACGGCGGGCCGTCGCCACGTCGCCGGCGAAGAACGCGTCGATCATCTCGCGCAACCGAGTGCCGGCCAGATGCGAGGCGACGCTCACCGTGCCGACGGCTCCGACGGCGAGCATCGGCAGGGTGAACTCGTCCGAGCCGCAGTAATTGATGAGGTCGCACTTGGCCTGCACCCAGCTGGTGCGCACCAAGTCGTTCTTCGCGTCCTTCACGGCAACGATCTGCGGATGCGCACTCAGTGCGATGAGAGTGTCCGTTTCGATCGGCAGAGCGCTTCGGCCCGGAATGTCGTAGAGCATGACCGGCAGATCCGTCGAGTCGGCGATCGCTTCGAAGTGGGCGCGAAGGCCGTCCTGCGACGGCTTGGAGTAGTACGGCGTAGCGATGAGCAGCGCGTCGGCTCCGGACTTCACGGCCTCGGCCGACAGCTCGATCGAGTGGGCTGTGTTGTTGGTGCCGACGCCGGCGAGCACCTTGGCGCGCCCAGCCACCGCGTCAACGACAGCGCGAACGAGCTCCGCCTTCTCCGCATCGCTGGTGGTACCCGACTCGCCGGTGGTGCCGCTGATGACGAGGGCGTCGGACCCGTTGTCGACCAGGTGGACCGCCAGGCGGGCCGCGCCGTCGTAGTCGACGGCACGGTCGCCGGTCATCGGGGTGATCATTGCCGTGACAACTCGCCCGAACGGAGTGTCAGAACTCGCCATGCCTACTCATTCCCTCGTGCTGGCTGTGTGTCTCGACGGTAGTGCGAGGCGGCCGCGCCGGCCAAACGCGTTCGGAGCCGCGCTAAGGACTGACCCGGCCCGCATCGTTGAAAGCCGCGTAGGTAATGGGCATGAGTTTGGCCCACTCAGCTTCCATCTTTTCGGCCACCATCTCGATCTCCCGTTGCGGGAACGACGGAAACATGGATCCCTCCCGCTTTGTTCGCAGGGTCAGGAACGACATCAGCGAACGCGCATTGCACGTGACGTACATCGACGAGTAAATGCCCACCGGAAGAACTGTGCGGGCGACCTCGCGGGCGACCCCGGCTGCCAGCATTTCCTGGTAGGCGACGTACGACTGCTCACACGCATGCTTTGTTGCGGCAACCGTGATTTCGTACTGCTCAGGGGTGCCGTCAACGAAAACGTAGTGCCCGGGTTTTCCTGTCTGCGTCAGCTTCCGGTCGCGAGCGGGAACGTAGAAGACTGGATCCAACTCCCGATATCTCCCGCTTTCTTCATTGTATGAAAAGCCGATTCTATGTCTCATAAATTCGCGGAAGACAAATATCGGAGCACTCACCAAAAAGGTCATCGAATTATGTTCGAAGGGAGTTCCATGTTTATTTTTCATCAAATAGCGAATTAGTCCCGAAGACCGATTGGCATCTTCATTCACAGCGTCGATGCTTTGCTCACCGGCAGTCGAGACTCGGGCCGACCACACGACGTCAGAGTCCTGTGCCGAAGCCTTGACCAGCTCGACGGTGACGTCCGAGCGCCACTGAGGCTTCTTGGCGAGCTCGTCGGCGACGACCTCATCGTCTGGGCGTACGGGACTCTCGGACACTGCGACTCCACACCTCGAGCGAACCGGACAACGCGTGCTCGGGGGAAGTCGAGCTAGGTCGTGATCGTACCGGCGGGCACTGACAATTCCGGATTAGCCTGGCGTTGTCGCGTCGGCAGGATGCGACCGGCGGGCGAATGGCGCGGTCGGCGTACAGCCGAGCATGTCGAGCAGGGCCGTGATCGCTCCGGCCACGTGATCCGGACCCACCAGCATGTGCAAGTGCCCGCCCGCGAGTGTCGCGACCGGCCATCCACGAGCCTGCGCTTCCGTTCGTTCGGCCTGGTAGGTATCGCCGAAGGCGAGATACGCGCACGGCCGGTCGTCCCAGCCGGCGTTCGCTGAATACATGCCCTCGAAGTAGGACAGCGGTAGACGTGGTTGCTCGCGCTCCACCTGCTCACGTACCGCATCGCTGGGAAATAGCCCGGCGAGGTCGCTCTCCTCCCACCAGTGCGACCACGGCGGCAGCTGGCCCAGCGCGTCGGCCTTCGCCGCCAGAAACTCGCGGAAGTGCGCCGGCGCGAGCGGTACGGCCCCCGCTCGAACCGGGAGACCGGCATCAACAAAGACGCTGGCGGCGATCGGCCGCTCCTGCACGAGGCTCGGCACGAAGAGTCCGGCGTTGCTATGGGCGACCACGATCGTGGCTCGATCCGCTGGCAGCTCCGCCAGGAACGACTGCAGCACATCATCAGGGCAAGTCGGCGCTTGCTCACCGGTCGATGCCACCCGGACGGCCCATCCGTCGCGGCTGAGGGCCTCGGCAGCCGGCGACCACACGAGCGGCCCGAGCAGCGGGCTGGGCAACAGCAGCACGTCCATGCTGCACGAGGGTAGCCCCGTGACTCGCGGAGGGCGACGCGCGCGACGCGCACCGTCGAGACGGCCGGGTGGGGACGAGCGGGCCATATCGAGTGGCGCAGCGACTGACGGGACGCAACGCTGTCGCCATGACAAGCAGCGATCTCTGGGACGCCGAGACGGCCGAGCGCTATGACGACAGCTCGGCGTTCATGTTCGCGCCCGATGTCCTCGATCCGGCGGTCACCTTCCTCGCCGAGCTGGCAGGCGACGGCCCGGTACTGGAGTTGGCCATCGGTACCGGACGGGTTGCCGTACCGCTCGTGCAACGCGGCATTTCAGTGACCGGAATCGAGCTGTCTCAACCGATGGTCGACCAACTGCACCGCAAGATGCCAGACCTCCCCGTCGTCGTGGGTGACATGGCCACGAGCACAGTGCCTGGCGAGTTCTCACTCGTCTATCTCGTCTGGAACAGCATCGGCAATCTCCGGACTCAGGCCGAGCAGGTTGCCTGCTTCCGGAACGCCGCAAGCCACCTCGCACCCGGTGGGCACTTTGTGATCGAGCTGTGGATTCCAGGCATCCGGCGGTTCCCGCCGGGCCAGAACGCCGTGCCGTTCCACATCGGCGAGCGTCATGTTGGGTTCGATACCTACGACATGGCGACGCAGCAGGGCACCTCGCATCACTACAGTCGCCACCCCGACGGCACGGTGACGTACGGCGCCAGCAACTTCCGTTACATCTGGCCGGCCGAATGCGACTTGATGGCGCAGCTGGCGGGCATGACCCTTGAGCGCCGCGTCGCCGACTGGAAGAACAGCCCATTCACGGGCGACAGCGAGAGCCATGTCTCGGTATGGCGCAAGTCGCCCTGACTGACTCAGCGGTGGTTCGCGCGACGGCGGTCCTCGATGGAGGTCGGCACAACGTCGAGCCGCTAGTTGCCGAGCAGTTTCACCAGCCGGTCTGCGCCGACGTTGCCGCCGGAGAGGACCAGACCGATCCGCCGGCCGGCCACCGGCAACCGGCCGTTTAGCACCGCGGCCAGGCCCGTAGCACCACTCGGCTCGACCACCGTCTTCAGCCGGTCGAGCAGCAGCCGCATCGCTTCGACGATCTCGGGATCCGACACCACCACGATCTGGTCGACCAGCCGCTGGTTGACCTCCCAGGTCAACAAGCCGGGCGAGGTCGTCTGCTGCCCGTCGGCGATGGTGCGCGGCAGCGGTACGGCGACCCGCGCGCCGGATTCGAACGACCGGCGCGTGTCGTCCCCGGCTTCGGGCTCGACACCGATCACCGAGAGGTCAGGACGGTGGGCACGAGCCACGGTTGCTGTCCCGGCCAGCAGGCCGCCGCCGCCAACCGGCACGACGATGACGTCGAGATCCGGCACGTCGGCGAGCAGCTCGAGCGCCGCGGTCCCCTGTCCCGCCATCACCAACCTGTTGTCGTACGGCGGCACAAGATTCAGACCGCGGTCCGCAGCGACGGCGGAGCCGATCGCCTCACGGTCCTCGGTGTAGCGGTCGTACGAAACGATTTCAGCGCCGTACCCGAGCGTCGCCTCGACCTTCGCCACGGGAGCGTCGGTCGGCATCACGATGACCGCGCTCACCCCGTGCAGTCGCGCTGCCAGGGCGACGGCCTGCGCGTGGTTGCCCGACGAGTACGCGACGATCCCGCGCTCCCGGTCGGCGGGGTCGAGCGCGCTGATGGCGTTGTAAGCACCGCGAAACTTGAAGGATCCGGTGCGCTGCAGATTCTCGGCCTTGAGGAAGACGCGAGCGCTGAGCTGTGCGTCGAGTGTCGACGACGTGAGGATGGGTGTTCGGTGCGCCACACCGTCAAGTCGTCTCGCCGCCGCGCGCACGTCGTCTATCGAGATGCTCATCGCTCTCCCGCCTTCAACACGATCGCCCGCCGCATCGCGCGCCTACCGCGCGAGGTGTCGCGCGCGTCGCCGTATGCGAGTCCGAGTTCGTACCAACGTCGCCAGTCGCCAGGCTCTTCCTCCACCCGCAACTTCACCCGCTCGAACGCTTCGTCCGCGGCCGCACGATCAGGACGACCGCTCGGCGCGAGCGGGAGCGGCTCGGCCGCCGGTACGTCGTCGGGCGCCTCGTCGTACGCCTTCGACATCTGCTCGACCTGGCGGCCGAAGCGCAGCTCAGCGGCGAGCAGCGCGAGCGTGACGACCACGAGCACGACAAGCGCGGCTCCGGTCCCGCGCGAGGCCAGCCGACCGTCGCGCCACAGCGCCCACGCGATCCGCAGAATGAGGTAGCAGTAGAACGCGACGAGCGGGGTGAGCACGAGCAGCACCAGACGGCGCGCACCCAGCCGCCCGCGCATCACAGGTCGAGTAGCGGCTCGATGCCGACGGTGAGTCCGGTGAGCTCGGCGACATGCCGCACCGCCAGGAGGACGCCGGGCATGAACGACGCGCGATCGAGCGAATCGTGGCGGATCGTCAGCGTCTCGCCGGAACCGCCGAGGATCACTTCCTGGTGCGCGACGAGGCCGGCGACCCGGATGGCGTGCACATGAATGCCCTGGACCTCGGCGCCGCGGGCACCCTCGAGCGACGTGCTCGTGGCGTCCGGTGACTGGGTCATGCCTGCGCGAGCTGCCGCCACCATCTCCGCCGTACGCCGCGCGGTGCCGCTGGGCGCATCGACCTTGTTGGCGTGGTGCAGCTCGATGATTTCCACGGACTCGAAGTAGGGGGCAGCTGCGGCGGCAAACCGCATCATGAGCACCGCGCCGATCCCGAAGTTCGGAGCGATCAACGCGTGGCCGGCGCCGTCGCGATCGGTCCAGGCGCGGACCTGGGCGAGCCGCTCTTCGGTCCAACCCGTCGTACCGACAACGATGTTGATGCCGTTGCTCACGCAGAACTCGACGTTGCCCATGACCGCGTCGGGATGCGTGAAGTCGACGACGACATCGGGCGTGGCGGCGAGGAGTTCGGCCTCGTCGTAGCCGGTGTCGACCGCGGCCACCAACTCGAGCCCGTCCGCGCCGGCCACGGCGCGGCAGACTTCGGCGCCCATCCGACCGAGCGCTCCGAGTACGCCGACCCGCACCACGCCTCCCACGGTGACTAGGCCACGGCCGCGGAGAAGTCGGCGTCGGCGTCGAACGGCCCGATGACCGCGAGACCGAGCGCGCTGTCCGCGAGGATGTCGGCTGCAACCTGGCGCGTCTCATCGAGGGTCACCGCGTCGATCCGCCGGATGACCTCGTCGACCGTGAGGATCTCGTTGTGCACCAGCTCGCTCTTGCCGAGCCGGCTCATCCGGGAGCCGGTGTCCTCGAGACCGAGCACCATCGAGCCCTTGAGCTGCCCTTTGCCACGCGCGAGCTCGTCCGCAGTGATGCCCGATGTCATGATCAGGTCGAGCTGCTCGCGGCAGAGCTTCAGCACTTCCTTCGCCTTGGCCGGCAGGCAGCCGGCGTAGACACCGAACAGTCCCGTGTCGGCGTACTGCGAGGAGTAGGAGTAGACCGAGTAGGCCAGCCCGCGCTTCTCGCGAATTTCCTGGAACAGCCGCGACGACATGCCGCCGCCAAGCGCGTTGTTGAGTACGCCGAGGGCATAGCGGCGATTGTCGTCGCGGGCCAGACCGACAGTGCCGAGCACCAGGTTGGCCTGCTCGGTCGGGCGCCGGACGAGGTCGACCGATGCAAGCTGCGGCGCTACGACGGTGCCGCGTCGGCGCGAGGCTGCGGTGAGCAGACCGTCATCGAGCAGCCCGGTGGGCTCGAAAGCCTTGCGCACCAGGCGAACCAGCTTGGCGTGATCGAGGTTGCCCGCAGCCGCGATGACCATGTCGGCCGGCTTGTAGCGGCGCTTCCAGTAGCCGTGCACACCGGTGCGCGGCATCGCGGTGATGGACTGCACGCTGCCCAGAACCGGACGGCCGAGCGGATGATCCCCGAACACGGTCTGCGCGAAGGCGTCGTGTACGACGTCATCAGGCGCGTCGTCGTGCATCGCTATCTCTTCGAGGATGACGCCGCGCTCGGCGTCGACATCGGAGGTTGCGATCAGCGACGACGTGACCATGTCACTGACGAGGTCGACCGCCAACGGCGTGTCGACGTCGAGCACCCGCGCGTAGTAGCAGGTGTATTCCTTGGTGGTGAAGGCGTTCATCTCGCCGCCGACGGCATCCATCACCGCAGCGATCTCCAGGGCGTCACGCTTTTTGGTGCCCTTGAAGAGCAGGTGTTCGAGGAAGTGCGACGCACCGGCGAGTGCCGGGCTCTCGTCCCGCGAGCCGACGTTGACCCAGATCCCGAAAGCGACCGAGCGGACACCGGGCATCGACTCGGTGACGACGCGCAGGCCGCCCGGCAGGACGGTGCGGCGGATCACTCCGCCGTCGGCCTGCCGGGCAATGGTCTGCGTCGCCACTAGTCGTCCGCGCCAGACTCCGCAGCCGGTCCACTTGATGCCTCGGCTGCATTGCTGAAGGTCGGGTTGCCGGCAGCACCGTCAGCGCCACCACCACGGGTACGCCGGCGGCTGCGGTCACGACCGCCACCGCCCCCGCCACCATCACCGGAAGAACCGCCGCCACCCGCGTGGATCACCGGAGCCGCGTCACCGGAGTCACCCTCAGCGGGCGCCGCAGCCGGAGCCGCGGTCGCCGATGGCGCGCCCTCCTTGACCGGCACGAGGCTGATCTTGCCGCGCGGGTCGATCTCGGCGATCTCGACCTGCAGCTTGTCGCCGACGTTGACCACGTCTTCGACCTTCTCGACCCGCTTGCCGGAACCGAGCTTGCTGATGTGGACGAGGCCGTCCTTGCCCGGCGTCAACGAGACGAACGCGCCGAACGCCGTCGTCTTCACGACGGTGCCCAGGTAGCGCTCCCCGACCAGCGGCATCGTCGGGCTGACGATGCCGCGGATGATCTGCAACGCCGCGGCGGCGGACTCGCCGTTGGTCGCGCCGATGAAGATCGTGCCGTCGTCCTCGATGCTGATGTCGGCACCGGTATCGGCCTGGATCTGGTTGATCATCTTTCCCTTCGGGCCGATGATCTCGCCGATCTTGTCGACCGGGATCTTCTCGGTGATGACCCGCGGTGCGTACTTGCTCATCTCCTGCGGACCGGAGACTGCGGCGTTCATCACCTCGAGGATCGCGAGGCGGGCTTCCTTGGCCTGGGTGAGCGCCGCGGCGAGCACCGATGCCGGGATGCCGTCGAGCTTGGTGTCGAGCTGCAGCGCCGTGACGAACTCCGACGTACCCGCAACCTTGAAGTCCATGTCGCCGAAGGCGTCCTCGGCGCCGAGGATGTCGGTCAGCGTGACGTACTCGCCGCCTTCGTAGATCAGCCCCATCGCGATGCCCGCGACCGGCGCCTTGATCGGCACACCGGCGTTGAGCAGCGACAGCGTCGAGGCGCAGACCGAACCCATCGACGTGGACCCGTTGGAGCCGAGCGCCTCGGACACCAGGCGGATGGCATACGGGAAGTCTTCCTTGCTCGGAATGACGGGCAGGAGCGCCCGCTCGGCCAGCGCGCCGTGGCCGATCTCGCGGCGCTTGGGCCCGCGCATGAAGCCGGTCTCACCGGTGGAGTACGGCGGGAAGTTGTAGTGGTGCATGTAGCGCTTGCGGGTCTCCGGGTTGAGCGTGTCGACCATCTGCTCCATGCGGGTCATGTTGAGCGTGGTGACGTTGAGGATCTGCGTCTCACCGCGCTCGAAGATGGCTGAACCGTGCACGCGCGGGAGTACGCCGACCTCGGCCGAAAGCGGGCGGATGTCCGCGAGCCCACGGCCGTCGATGCGGATCTTCTCGGTGGTGACGCGCTTGCGGACCAGCTTCTTGGTCAGCGAGCGGTAGGCCGCGGAGATTTCCTTCTCGCGGCCTTCGAAGTCGCCGGCGATCTTCTCGGTGACCAGCGCCTTGATGCGGTCGAGTTCGGTCTCGCGGCTCTGCTTGTCGGCGATCGTCAGCGCGCTGGACAGCTCACCGGAAATCGCATTGGAGACGGCGTCGAAGACGTCGCTCTCGTAGTCGACAAAGAGCGGGTAGTCAGCGGTCGGCTTCGCGGCCTTCTTGGCCAGCTCGAGCTGCGCTTCGCACACGGCCTTGATGGCCGGCTTGGCGGCTTCCAGACCGCTCGCCACGACATCCTCGGTCGGCATGGGTGCGCCGCCGGCAATGAGGTCGATGGTCGCGGTAGTGGCCTCGGCCTCAACCATCATGATCGCGACGTCACCGTCGGGGAGCATGCTGCCGGCGACGACCATGTCGAACGTCGCGCGGTCGCTTTCTTCCCAGGTCGGGAACGCGATCCATTCGCCGTCGACGTGGCAGACGCGGGTCGCGCCGACGGGGCCGCTGTAGGGCAGACCCGCGAGCAGCGTGGACGCGGACGCGGCGTTGATCGCGATGACGTCGTACGGGTGCAGGGGGTCGAGCGCGAGCACGGTCGCGACGATGTGGATCTCGTTGCGCATGCCGTTCGGGAACGACGGGCGCAGCGGCCGGTCGATCAGCCGGCAAGTGAGCGTGGCGTCCTCGCTGGCCCGGCCCTCGCGGCGGAAGAAGCCGCCCGGGATCTTGCCGGCGGCGTACATCCGCTCTTCGACGTCGACGGTAAGCGGGAAGAAGTCGAGGTTTTCCTTGGGCCGCTTCGCAGCGGTCGTCGCGGAGAGCACCACGGTGTCCCCGAGCGTGACGAGCGCGGAGCCGCCGGCCTGCTGGGCCAGCCGGCCGGTCTCGAACCGGATGGTGCGGTCGCCGACCGTGGCGGTGGCGGTGTGGACGGTCTTGTTGCTAGGTGCCCCCATGGGCTCCTCCTCTTGTTGCAGGAGTTCCGCGGACCGGTGAGGCGGGTCCGGTCTTCAGTGGAAGCGTCCGGAGGCTTCTCCGGAGGCCACTACCGAGGACCGGTCTCGTACGCCCTCACTCGGCGTCCGCGGTGCTCCGCGTGACCACGCTGCCGGTCGGCGGCGCGGTTGCTTGGATGCGAAAACGGGAGCGGCCGCGTGGCCACTCCCGGTGGTGCTATCGGCGCAGGCCCAGTCGCTCGATCAGCGACCGGTAGCGCGTGATGTCGGTCTTGGCCAGGTAGCCGAGCAGCCGGCGACGGCGCCCGACGAGCAGGAGCAGGCCGCGGCGGCTGTGGTGGTCGTGCTTGTGCATCTTGAGGTGCTCGGTGAGGTCGGCGATGCGCTTGGTCAGCATCGCGACCTGGACTTCCGGGGAGCCTGTGTCGTTCTCGACCGTGGCGTAGTCGGTCATGATCTGCTTCTTGACGTCCTGGGCGAGCGGCACTGGCAAAACTCCTCGGTGTCTACGCTGCGCCCGGGGTCTTACGCACGCGGGCAGAGATCAGCGCGCCGGCATGCAGCCGACAAGGACCCAGGCTAGCACCGATGCCCAGCTGCCTCGAAGATGCGCCCGATTCAGCCCCGCTCGATCATCCCCGCAAGTTGATCATCCCGCTCAGTTGATCATCCCTGCTAGTTGATCAACCCCGTGCAGTTGATCATCCCGTGCAGTTGATCAACGTGTCGAGACCAGACCGCCGCCCCCAGCGCTAGCACGTTGATCAACTTCGGCACGTTGATCAACTTCGGCACGTTGATCAACTTCGGCACGTTGATCAACTTCGGCACGTTGATCAACTTCGACACGTTGATCAACCCGGCTCAGTTGATCAACGTGTCGAGGCGAGCGCCACCTAGCCGGGTCGAGCGTCATCGGGCGGGTGCGGCTCATTGGTCGAGGATCGCAGCCGTGCCGCGACGGCTTCGTCAAAACCCGAGCTGTCTCCACGCGGGGAATCCAGCTGAGGGTTTGTCAAAGTGATCGTTTGCGCCGGCTAGGAGGCGAGGCCCGGCGCGGCGGAGGGGGTGAAGAGGTAGCTGAGGTAGCGCAGGAGCTCTTCGGGCTCGAACGGCTTGGTCAGGAAGTAGTCGACGCCCTCGGTCCACGCCTGCCACGCCTGGTCGTCGCCGCCATTGGCGGTGAGCATGACAACGGGGATGTGCGGGTCGTTGCTGCGGGCGCGCAGCTGGTCGAGCACCGCATGTCCGTCCATGCCCGGCATCATCACGTCGAGCACGACGCAGTCCGGCATGTTGCAGTCGACGCTCGCGAGCGCCGAGAAGCCGTCCATGGCGGACCGGACCTCGTACCCCTCAGTCTCGAGCACGTCGCGCACGAGCATGCGCACGCTCGGGTCGTCGTCGACCACCAGGATGCTCGGGTGTGCCTGCGACATGTCTGCTCCTGGTCTCCGACTACCTGCGCGACCAGCAGGCCCGCTGAATATCGGTGTACGCCGGGCGCCTGGTTGTCACCCGGGCGGGTGAGTTTGCGCCGCCACGACCGCTCGGACGCCGTCGACGTCCTGGTGCATTTGCGCCACCAGCGCATCAACCGACTCGAAGCGCTCGGTATCGCGGAGTCGGGCGACGAAATCGATAGCGACCGGTTCGCCGTACAGATCGCCGTCGAAGTCGAGCACGAACGCCTCGAGCCGCCGCTCGCGCCCGGCGAACGTCGGATTGGTCCCGATCGAGATGGCCGCGGGCAGCGGGCCGGATCTGCGGACGAGTTGCCCGGCGTACACGCCGTCGGCGGGCACGGCGGCGTACGGCGTCGCCTGCAGGTTGGCGGTCGGAAAACCGAGTTGACGCCCCCGCGCCTCCCCTCGCACGACGACGCCTTCGACCCGATGCGGACGTCCGAGCGCCCGCGCCGCGGTTGCCACATCGCCGGCATCGACGCACGCGCGGACAAACGTGGAGGAGATCGTGGTGCCGTTGTCCGTCAGCAACGGGACGCCTTCAGCCGCGAAGCCGAACTCCCCCCCGAGCGTCGTGAGGGTGTCGACGCCACCGCTGGCACCGTGACCGAAGCGAAAGTTCTCCCCGACGACTACCGCAGCCGCGTGCAGCCGCTCGACGAGGACGGCGTGCGCGAACACCTTGGGTGACATGCGGGAGAACTCGAGAGTGAACGGCAGCAGGCAGAGCACGTCGGCGTCGAGCGCTTCGATGAGTTCCGCCTTGTGCTGCGGGGTCGAGAGCGCGGTCGGATGCGTGCCCGGACGGACAACCTCCGCGGGATGCGGATCGAAGGTGATGACGACCGACGGCAGCCCGCGTTCACGGCCGCGCTCGACCGCGCGGCCGATGATCTCCTGGTGACCACGGTGTACGCCGTCGAACACGCCGATGGTCGCGACGCAGCGCCCCCAACCGGGGGGCACTGCTTCGAGGCCGCGCCAACGCTGCACGGTCACTCCTCCCGCTGGCTACTGACCGACGAAGACGCACAACGCGGCAGCGCTGTCGCCTCGGTCTTCCATCAGCGCCAGCACATCACCGTCGGGACCGAAAACGCCAACGGGACCGGGGCCGAGCCCAGATGCCGGCAGCTTCGCGCCGTGCCCGACGCGGATCGCCGTCTCCGCGTCGACATCACGGCGGTGGAACGCGGCAGCCACCGCATCGGCGAGCCGGAACACGACCGAGCCGATGTCGCCGGCGTCGGCGCGCGCCTGCAGATCGTCAAGTGTGTGCGCGCGCTCCAGCGAGTACCCGCCGATGCGGGTACGCCGCAGCGCGCTGAGGTGCCCACCGACACCGAGCGCTCCGCCGACATCGCGGGCCAGGCCGCGGATGTACGTGCCACTCGACACCGTGCACGCGACGTCAACCTCGATGGTCGCGCCCGGGCGGCGGATCGCGGTCACCTCGAACGCTGCGACGCTGACCGGACGAGCAGGCAGCTCCAGGGTTTCGCCACGTCGCGCCCGCGTATACGACCGCACGCCGTCGACCTTGATCGCACTCACGCCGGGCGGCACCTGCAGGATGTCTCCGACGAAGCTGGCTACCGCTGCAGTAATCGCCTCGTCAGTGACGCCCGATGCGTCGAGGAAATCGACGACCTCGCCGTCGGCATCGTCGGTCGACGTGGTGACGCCGAGGACGATCGAGCCGGTGTAGTCCTTGTCGTGCCCGGACAAGTGGCCGAGCAGCCGAGTCGCCTTCTCGATGCCGACAACGAGCAGTCCGGTCGCCATCGGATCGAGGGTGCCGGCGTGCCCGACCCGACGCGTGCGCGCGAGGCGCCGGATGCGCGAAACGACATCGTGACTCGTGCAGCCGGCGGGCTTGTCAACGAGCAGCAGCCCGCTGACTGCCGCGTCGGTCATGCGGTCAGCCGCGGCGCCGCGTCGATCGCGGCACGCACTCGCGCCATCGTCTCGGGAACGTTGTCGAAACTGGTGAACCCGGCCGCGTAGCGGTGACCGCCGCCGCCGAACGCCACGCAGATCGCACCGACGTCGATCGCGCCTTTGGATCGCATCGACACCTTGTACGAGCCGTCGGTCTCCTGCTTGCAGATCACTGCGGTCTCGGCTTCGTCGGCGGTCCGAATGACATCGATGACGCCCTCGATCTCCTCCATCAGTACGCCGGACGACGCGAGGTCGTCGCTGCTGACGTGCGTCCAGATGAGCTGCGACTCGGGCTCGAACGTCGCACGGCCGAGCAGCTCGCCGAGCAGCTCGATGTACGGAAGGCGGTTGGTGTCCCAGATCTGCCGCGAGATCAGGTCGTGCCGAAGCCCGGTGCGCAGCAGGTCGGCGGCGATCTCGTGCACCTCGGGCGACGTCGCCGCGAACTTGAACGATCCGGTGTCGGTGGTCAGCCCGGTGTAGAGGCAGGCGGCGATGTCGACGTCGAGCGTCACGCCGAGCGCGCGGACCAGGTGGTAGACGATCTCCGCCGTCGCGGCCGCCGACGGGGCGAGGACGTTGACCGTGCCGAACAACGTGTTGGAGGCGTGGTGGTCGATCATCACGACGGCGCCGGCCTTGTCGATGATCGGCGACAGCGTGCCGAGCCGGTCGACGGAGCCGGTGTCGAACGTCACGAGCAACGGCGGGTCGACGGGGAAGTCGGCGGGTTCGCATAGCAGGTCGAGGCCCGGCAGGAACGAGTACATCGGCGGTACGACGAGCAACTCACCGCCCCACGAGCCGACGACCCTCTTGCCCATGGAGCGCAGCGCGATGCCGGCCGCGAGCAGCGAGCCGAGCGCATCACCGTCGGGACCGACATGACACAGCAGCGCGACGTCGTCGGCTTCCCACAACAACCGCACAGCTTCGCCGAACGCCTTCTCGGCGGGCGTGCCAATGAAGACCTTGGGAAGCGGCACGATCACAGCTCTTCCTCGACCAGCCGCGGGGCGCGGTAGGGATCCGGGTCGCCGATCGGCACCGCGTCGGCAGCAGCCGCAGCGAGTTCGGCGTCGTGGGCGCGGACTTTGGCGACGAGGTCTTCCATCTCCCGGCCGCCCTCGGCGACGAGGTCGGCCACGAACTCGATGGTCGGGATGAAACGCAAACGGCACTGCTTGCCGATCTCCGCGCGGACCACGCCTGTCGCGCTCTCGAGCGCCGCCGCACTTTCGGCGCGGGCGGTGTCGTCGCCGTACACGGTGTAGAAGACCTTTGCCTCGCGCAGGTCGGCCGTGACACGCGTGTCGGTGACGGTGACGAACCCCAGCCGCGGGTCCTTGATGCCGCGCTCGAGCGTCTCGGCGACGACCACCTTGATGCGGTCGGCGAGACGGCGGGCCCGGCCGGCGTCAGTCACTCGTCCTCCAGTGCGTAAAGGTGCTGCCGGCTCGACAGGACCGTGATCTCGGGATGTCCCGCGACGAGCCGGACGACGCCGTCGAGCACCTGCTCGCAGTGCGCCGCGTCGGCGGCGACCACGGCAACGCCGATGAGCGAGCGGCGATGCAGGTCGAGGTGCCCGGCCTCAGCTGCGGCGCACTCGAAGGTGCGCCGCAACTGAGCGACGATCGGGCGTACGACGGAGCGCTTCTCCTTGAGGGAGTGCACGTCCCCGAGCAGTACGTCGAGCGCGACGGTGGCAGTGAACACGCGCTACTCCCGCGGCTTCTCCCGCATCTCGAAGGTCTCGATGACGTCCTCGGGCTTGATGTCGTTGAACGACCCCAGACCGATACCGCACTCGTAACCCTCGAGGACCTCGCGCGCGTCGTCCTTGAAGCGGCGAAGCGAGTCGACCGTGAGATTGTCCGCGACGACGACGCCGTCTCTGATGAGACGAGCCTTCGAGTTGCGGACGATCTTGCCCGAGCGCACCAGCGAACCCGCGATGTTGCCGAGCTTGGGCACCTTGAAGACCTCGCGGACTTCGG
>JBDSAK010000055.1:0-4839 GCA_039922195.1 Mycobacteriales bacterium | reverse complement strand
GCAGAACGGCTGGCGCAACGCGCAGGCCTCGGTGCTCGCGCCGACCGGCACGATCTCGTTCTTCATGGACGCCGACACGACCGGCGTCGAGCCGGACTTCTCGCTGGTGAAGTCGAAGAAGCTCGTCGGCGGCGCGTCGATGAAGATCGTCAACCGCACCGTCGAGATCGGCCTGCGCAAGCTCGGCTACAACGAGGAGACGGTCGAAGCGATCGTCGAGTACGTCGCCGAGCACGGGACCGTTGTCGACGCGCCGGGTATGAAGCCCGAGCACTACGCGACGTTCGACTGCGCCGTCGGTGACCGCGCGATCTCGTGGATGGGCCACCTGCTGATGCTGGGCGCGACGCAGCCGTTCCTGTCCGGCACCGCGTCCAAGACGGTCAACCTGCCGTCGACCGCGACGGTCGAGGACATCGAAGACGCCTACATGAAGGCGTGGAAGCTCGGCCTCAAAGCAGTCGCGGTCTACCGCGATAACTCGAAAGTCGGCCAGCCGCTGTCGGACGCGAAGGCCAAGGTCGACGAGGTGCTGACCGAGTCGATCGCGACGGGACACCGGCCGGTACGCCGCCGGCTGCCGAAGAAGCGCCCGTCGCAGACCGTGTCGTTTGCGGTCGGTGGCGCCGAGGGCTATATGACCGCGTCGTCGTACCCGGATGACGGTCTCGGTGAGCTGTTCATAAAGATGAGCAAGCAGGGCTCGACCCTGGCCGGTGTGATGGACGCGTTCTCGATCGCGATCTCCATCGCACTTCAGTACGGCGTGCCGCTGGAGACCTATGTCTCCAAGTTCACCAACATGCGTTTCGACCCTGCCGGCATGACCGACGACCCCGACATCCGGATGGCGCAGTCCGTCATGGACTACATCTTCCGTCGCCTTGCGCTCGATTACCTGCCGCGCGAGCAGCGGGAAGCGCTCGGCATCCTGTCGGCAGACGAGCGGACTGCAGCCGTGGCGGCGTCGTACAACTCGGTCGCGATGCCGGAGGCAACGCTCGACGAAGAGGCGGACGTCGAAGGCCTCGCGCAGTCGGTGCCTGTCGAGCCTGTCGCTCAAGCGGCGCCGAGTGGTGGCGGTACGGGGATGGCGTTCAGCGACCAGACCGCAGTCGACGCGCCGCTCTGCTTCACCTGCGGCGTGAAGATGCGCCCGGCTGGCAGCTGCTACGTGTGTGAGTCGTGCGGCAGCACGAGCGGCTGTTCGTAGAGAGATGTAGACATGGACGATGGCGGGGCCGACGAGCAGCTACGCCTGCCCGTTGCTGACACGCGTGCTCGCGACCTCGTCGCAGCGGTGCAGGCACTCGTCAGCCACGACCGTGTCGTATCCGAAGAAGAATTGCTGCTGGCGACCGCCAGCGAGCTCCTAACCGACGGGGTTGCTACGACTTCGCGAGTAGTCGGTTTCGTGAACGACGTTTGGTGCGGCACCGAGATCAGTACCGTGCGGATAGTGCAGGCGCTCCAGACGGGCGCCGCAGCGGGTCTCGTGACGCAACTTGACGTCCTCGGCGAGACTGGCTGGGCTTTGACGAGTACCGGCCGCGTCGGTGCGGATGGTGCGAGCCGGTGGGCAGAGCAGGTGTTCGCACGCACGCGTAGAGAGTTGCAGACTCTGGCCAAAGGAAGTTTTCGTGAGCTAACAGACGCCGACGCTGATCTGTTCGTTCGTATCCTTGCGCAAGCGCTGTCTGATTCGATTCGCGAGGCATACAGCGCGTACGTCGGGGATGTCGAGATGCTCGCGGACGGAACATTGAAGCCCAGGACGTTCGATCGGCGCCGCGCAATGGAGTCCATCCAGGACGCACAGGTCGAGGAGACCTCGCGAGAGTTTCTGAGGCCGCGACTGCAGCAGCCCTAGACGCTACGGACTCGTTTGGGAACGAACTGATCGGCCATATCGCAACGGGCTGCATTCTTGCCGGGTTTCTTGGCCATGTGGGCGACGGTGCTCGAGGCAAGTTGGGCAGCCTCTCGGGCGAGGAGTTTGTTGTAGAGACTCCAGTATTGGTCGCGCTCCTCGGTCCCACGTGGGAGTCATCGCCGATCGAAGCGATGATCGAATCTGCTGTCGCAGCGGGCGCTCGTGTGGTCGTGCCGGAACATCACATCGAAGAGCTGCTCGAGCTGGTCGACACAGTCGAGGCGAGGTATATCGATGGGTTGCGACGAGCGCTCGAGGGAGGGATGCGCGCCAGCACGTACGCCGCGTCGGTAAAACCGGGAATTCTCCAGAGCTGGGTTGCCGGGCTAGATGAAGGCAAGTACCAACACTGGGCCGACTATCGCAAAGCCGCTATAGCTTTGCGGGACCGCCTCATCGTCATGGGCGCCATCGTCAGGCCGCACAACAACGCCAACGCTGTAACGGTGACGCGATTTCGTGACGCTCTCGCGAACCGCATCACGCAAACGGGCAAGTACCGTGCGGATCTCGCGATTGATCGCGATGCTGAGACAATGGCGATGGTGCTCCGGCACCGTCGAGCGGTCACGGGGTCACATCTCTGGCCCGGGTCATGGATCGTGACTCCGGACCGACATATTGCGCACGCTTACCGCGCGGTGTCGACGGATCCCATACAAGTGACCATTACGGCATCGCAATGCGCGACGCTCGTCGCTCACTGTTCCTCCGCGCCAACGATCGAGCAACTCGCTACGGCAAGTGCGCCGCTAGTGGTGCGCGACGCTGCACTTGCCATAGCAAGCCGGTACCCGCCAGACGCCGCGCTTGAGTTCGCGCGAACGCTTTCGTCGGCCATGGAATCAACGACGATTGACGTTCGCGTCGGGCGCGTGGATCTAGACGCAGTGATCGACAGGAACGCAGAGTCCGAGGCGGAAGAAGGTATCAAGCACGCCAGCGAGGTCTTGGCGAGACGCGCTCGCCGCATGCAGGCCGCCGACGCGACGCGGTCGGGTCGCGATCAGGCGGAAATGGCGCGGGCGGCGGCAGCGGAGGGCAGGGCCGAAGCTGTGGCTGCCGCTGAACGACATGCCCGGGAGATTGCAGATGCGCGTGCTGCTGTCAACGACTCGAGAGTAGGCGACCTCGAGACGCAGATTCGTTCACGGGATGAGCAGATACTGTCGGAGCGGACGGCAGCGCAGACGCTGAGCAGTAGGCGCGTGAGGCTTGCGGTGTTCCTGACCGTTGTCTTCGCTGTTGCGGTTGGTGCTGCATTCATCGGCTGGCGCGTTTTTGCCGGCGCGACGGTCATCGTCGTCTTAATCTTCTGGCACCAGACGCACGGTTGGCGCAACGACGTCGAAACTCGCATCCGTAGCCTCTGGCCGGCGGTCATCGTCGAAGCGCTGGGTCTCGCAGACTTGGTCTGGTCGCTTAGCAGGTAGCTGCGGCCTGCAGAACGATTGACGCGAAAGCTCGAATCAAGGCGTTTTCCGGCTCTACGCAATCAACCGTGGTAGCCGGCCTCTGATCCGTGTTGGTTGTTGAGTGTGCCAGTCGACTCCGCAGTGCAGTAGCAGGCGCAGGCGGTAGTTCTCGAAGTTGCGAAACCCATGCCCGGTCCTTTTGACCTTCTTGATCAGCAAGTTCATCGCTTCGGTCGGTCCGTTGCTGACACCGCCGGTGTCGAAGTAGGCGAGCAGTTCTTCGCGCCAGCTGTCGATGGTGCGGGCGAGGCGGACGAGTTCTGGGACGCCGCTGTCGGCGCAGTGCACCATCCACTGGAACAGCGCCTCCTCAGCCTGGTCGCGGGTCGGGCAGCGGTAGAGCAGCCGCAGGTCTTGCGCGGCGATCCACGCCGCGCCGATCTGCCCGTCTACGTCGCCGGCGTCGAGGCCGGCGAGGAGCCGCGCGAAGGACCGTTCGGTGTGGTTGTCGTAGCCGCGCCGCAGCAGCCGCCGAATCGTGAACAGCGGGTCGTCCTTGCGCCCTCGGTGACCGGTCGTCTGCTGCTGGACGCGGCGGCGCACGTCGTCGACAGCAGCGAACCCGAGCCGCGTCACATGGAACGCGTCCAACACCCGGACCGCGCCGGGCAGCGAACTGCGCAGCGCGGATGCGTATCCGCGGAACGGGTCGAGCGCCGCGACCTCGATGCCGTCCCGCCAGTCGTTGGGGCGGTCGGAAACCCAGTCGTGTAAGGCTTTCGCGCTCCGGCCAGGCACCACGTCGAGTAGCCGCGGCGAGTCCAGGTCGACGATGCCGGTCACGAACATCGTGTGATGACGGCCGTTCGCGGCGAGGAACGCCGTCTCATCCACCCCGAGCGCAGCGACCCGGTCGAGCCGGTGCGGGTCGTCGACACGCGGCCGGCCGTAGTCGCGCACGGCGGCCATCGCCGTCGCCCAACGCACCCCGAAGTCGCGGGCGACCTGCGCGACTGAATGACCGTCCTCACCGACCCGGCGGCACACCTCCGCCCGGGCCCGCTCGGTCATCGATCCGCGCGGCCCGATCGCCTCCGACGTCTCGGTCCACGTCGAGACCGGGCAGCGCTCGGTGCAGCGCCACACCCGCTTGATCCACACCAGCGTCACCGGCCGGCCACCCGAGGGTAGGTCCCGCACCCACGACGGACGCCGGTCATGCAACCGCGCTTGTGCGCCGCAGCCGCGGCAGAACGCGGCAGTCGCAGTCGTCTCGATCGCCTGCTCCAACTCACCTGCGTACTCCGACACGGCGAGCAGAACGAAGCCTGCCAGCCCGAGCATCGCCGTCGCCGCGCTACCGTTGTCCTGCACCTGGGGCCTCCTCGACTCGTGTCCACACACCACGAATCCTGAGGCCCCAGGCCCGTCTTCAGGCCCAGGCAGAACGCCATGTCGTCGAGCAACTACCACGCTTCAATGCGAAGAGCC
>JBDSAK010000054.1:0-2843 GCA_039922195.1 Mycobacteriales bacterium | reverse complement strand
CGCCCACGACCGGCTGGACGCAGCAAGGTGACCTCTGGACCACGGCGCTCACGTTGACCGGCGACGTTGACATCCAACTCCCGTTCACGCGAGGCTAACCGGCGAGCCTGCCCGAGGATTTACCGCGATTCGTCCGGCCACTCGTGATCCCGGTGGAAAACGCCGATAACAGTCCTGCGGGCACTCCGCGGACGAAAAGGAAGCTCGCTCGATGACCACGATCGCTCGCACCGCGCAGCAGCTACCGACGCGCGCAGCCGTCCCCTCCTCCTGGGCCTGGCGCTACCGCAACAAGGTGGTCTGCACCGACTTCCTGCTGGTTGCCGCAGCGGTCGCGATCGCCGTACCGCTGCGCTGGCGCACCAACATCTGGCACGAGTCGCCACTGTTCCTGCGTCCGGCCCTCGCGCTGCCGTTCGTCTGGAGCATCTCGCTGGCCCTGAGCGGCGCCTACGAGCAGCGCTACCTCGGCCTGGGCCCGGAGGAGTTCAAGCGCGTGGGCAACGCCGCTGTCCGAGCGATCGCCGTCGTTTCTTTCGTGTGCTTTGCCTACCGGGTCAACGTCTCACGCGCCTACCTCGGATTCGCGCTCATCCTGGCTACGGCGTTCACCCTCGTCGGGCGCTACTGCACCCGCAAGATGTTGCACCGGCGCCGGATTCGAGGCGAATCGTGTCACCGCGTTCTCGTGCTCGGGTCGAAACACAGCGTCGCGTCGCTCATCAATACCGTCCGGCGCGAACCGATCGCCGGATACGCCATCGTCGGCGCCTGCCTCGACAGTGAACTGGCCGTGCTGAAGGTGGCCGGCGACTCGGTGCCCGTCCTGGGCGGGCTGGGCCAGGCGGCCGCCGCCGCGCAGGCCGTCGGTGCGACGACAATCGCGGTCACCGCGTCGCCGAGCTTCGGCGACGAGGATTTGCGCCGACTCGCGTGGGAGCTCGAAGGCACCGGGATTGAGCTGGTCGTCGCCCCTGCGCTGACGAACGTCGCCGGGCCCCGGGTGCATATCCGGCCGGTCGCCGGACTGCCGCTGCTGCATCTCGAGGAGCCGGACCTCGAGGGTCGCGGACAGCTCCTCAAGACAGCCATCGACCGCATCGTGTCCCTCGCCATCCTGGCGGTGCTCTCCCCCGTCCTGGTCGCCATCGCCATCGCCATCAAGCTCTCCAGCGAGGGGCCGGCGCTGTTCCGGCAGGAACGGCTGGGCAAGAACGGCCGAAGCTTCACGATCTACAAGTTCCGCACGATGTACCGAGGCGCCGAACGCGAGTTCACCTCGATGATCGAGGAGAGCGATTCGCCGCACGGCTTGTTCTTCAAGCTCGCCGGCGACCCTCGCGTCACCCGGGTCGGCGGCTGGTTGCGGCGCTACTCCCTCGACGAACTCCCCCAGCTCATCAACGTGCTGCGCGGTGACATGTCGCTGGTCGGGCCGAGGCCACTGCCGATCGAGGTCGTGCAGCACGAGCCGGACGTCGTACGCCGACTGCTCGTCCGGCCCGGGATCACCGGACTGTGGCAGATCAGCGGCCGCTCGGACCTCTCGCCGGAAGAGGCCCTTCGCATGGACCTGTACTACGTCGAGAACTGGTCGCTCGCCTTCGATCTCATGATCCTGTGGAAAACTGGGTTCGTCGTCATTCGCGGCGCCGGCGCGTACTAGCCGCCGGCAACAACGCCCTGTTCGAAAGGCATCGCTGGCATGTCGAAAACCGCCCTCATCACGGGCGTCACCGGGCAGGACGGGTCTTACCTCGCTGAGCTCTTGCTGTCCAAGGGCTACGAGGTGCACGGCATCGTCCGCCGCGCCTCGACGTTCAACACCGACCGGCTGAACGCCGTCTACCAGGACCCACACGATGAAGACCGGCGGCTCTTCCTGCACTACGGGGATCTGTCGAACTCGGTGGGTCTGGTCAACCTGCTGCGTGAGGTGCAACCGCAGGAGGTCTACCACCTCGGTGCGCAGAGCCATGTCAAGGTGTCGTTCGACCTGCCGGACTACACCGGCGACGTGACGGGGCTTGGCAGCGTCCGGCTGCTCGAGGCCATCCGTGCGGCCGACGTCAACTGCCGCTTCTACCAGGCGTCGTCGTCGGAGATGTTCGGATCGACGCCTCCCCCGCAGAACGAGGAGACACCGTTCCACCCGCGGAGCCCGTACGGGTGCGCGAAGGTCTACGGGTACTGGTGCACGGTCAACTACCGCGAGGCGTATGGGCTCTTCGCAACGAACGGAATCCTCTTCAATCATGAGAGTCCCCGCCGCGGGGAGACCTTTGTCACGCGCAAGATCACCCGCGCCGTGGCTCGCATAAAGGCCGGCCTGCAGGACTACCTCTATCTCGGCAACCTGGAGGCACGCCGAGACTGGGGCTATGCGCCGGAGTACGTCGAAGGCATGTGGCGCATGCTGCAGCACGACACACCGCAGGACTTCGTCCTCGCCACTGGCGAAGCCCGGTCGGTCGGCGAGTTCGCACAGATGGCGTTCACGCGGGTCGGTCTCGATTTCGAGAAGTACGTGCGGATCGACCCGCGCTACGCCCGCCCGTCGGAGGTTGACGCGCTCGTCGGCGACGCGACGAAGGCGCATACGCTGCTCGACTGGGTGCCGCAGGTGCGCGTCGAAGAACTCGTGCAGATCATGGTCGACGCCGACGTGAAGCTGCTTGACGACGAACTAGCCGGCCGGCTGGTGCGCGTCGACCGGTGACCTCGCAGCGAGCGGCAGACGAAAGGTCCGCGCAGCAGCGGCTAGCGAGGCAACGACCGGAAAGACGAACCCGAATGAGGGCACCGCGGCGCGCTCAGTGATCTCCGGCGCCCTCGGCGCGGCG
>JBDSAK010000053.1:0-2933 GCA_039922195.1 Mycobacteriales bacterium | reverse complement strand
CGTGGGCTGGTGGCACACCTGGCGCCTGGCCGAGGCCCTCGGCGCGGCCCCGAAGTTCCCCGTCGTCTTCGAGTGCGTCGGCGTCCCGGGGATGATCGACAGCATCATCGAGGGGGCACCGCTCTTCTCCCGGGTCATCGTCGTCGGCGTCTGCGTCGGGCCGGACACGATCACGCCGGCGATGGCGATCAACAAGGAGATCGACCTGCGCTTCGTCCTCGCCTACACCCCGCTCGAGTTCCGCGACACGCTGCACATGCTCGCCGAGGGGAAGGTCAACGCCGCCCCGCTCGTCACGGGCGAAGTCGGTCTGGCGGGCGTCGACCGTGCGTTCGACGCGCTCGCCGATCCCGAGGCTCACGCCAAGATCCTGATCGACCCCAAGAGCCCCGCCGCCGAGCCGGCAAGCGCTCTCTAGCGAGGCTCGCCTACTTCGACACCCCTGCCGCTTCGAGGGCTTCCGCGTAGTCGTAGTACTCCTGTGTCCGGATCAGGCGGCCGTCCTTGATCGTCGAAACGAGCGCAAACGCCTCGGTGAGCTCGATACCACTGGCTTGAGCGCGCATCGGCACGTTCGCGAGGATCGCGATCCGGTCTCCGGCATCGATGAGCTCCACCGGTTTTACGTAGACCTCCGCGCCGAAGACCTCGGCCGTGGATGCCACGTATCGCTTGTGGCCCTCCAGGCCGCGGTAGTACGGCTCGAGCAGCCCGGACTCGACCCAGTTGCGGGCCGGGTGGTACTCGAACTGGGGGTGGTAGCCGATGCCGACCGCGTCCATGTCGCGGCGGTTGTAGGCCTCCAGACCGAGCCGCGCGCTTCGCCACAGGACCGCCTGGCGCAGACGCGAACGAGGCGGCAGATTGAAGATCAGGCCGGTGGCCGCCGCGGCCAGTCGCGGGAAGCGCACAAAAAGCCGCTGGTCGAGCGTGCGACTCGACCGCTCACGGACCTGGAGCGGCTTGCGCACGATCTCCACGTTCTGCTGCATCGCCCGTTGCTCCTATGTCAAGGCCGCCACCTGGGGTGGCTCCATCATCGTCAATTTGTTCATTGCCAGGGGATCCGTTCTATCCGATGAGACCGGCGGGCGCAGCAGCCGCAAGACGGTTCGCACCAACTGGCGCTTGAGGCAGCGCAGCGCTTCCCTGTTGGTCTTGCCCTCGCCCTGCTTGCGGGCCAGGTAGTGCTGCGCCGGGGCGTGCATGCGCTTCTGGGTGACCGCGATCCGGTGCAGCGCGCAGTTGAGCTGTCGATCGCCGCCGTGGTCGAGACGGTGACGGTCCTTGCGCCCTGAGGAGACGGGCACCGGGGCGACGCCCGCCAGGCGCGCAAAGTGCGCCTCGGAGGGAAAGCGCTCGGCGCCGGCGGTCTGGGCGATCAGCTTCGCCGCAGTCAGGGGCCCGCAGCCCGGGAGTTCGAGCAGCGCCGGGTTCTTGGCCTTCACGAGCACGGTGAGCTCACGCTCGAGCTCGCGCGAGCGGCGCAGCAGCGCCTTCAGCGTGCGGATCTGCTCGCGGCAGATGCGCACCCGGGTCGACTGCTCGGCGCGGGCCAGGCGGCGAGCGACGCGCTCGAGCCACACGATCCGCTCGAAGGCCCTGACCGGCAGCTCCAGCTCGGGCCACAGGTCGACGAGGTGCCAGCGCAGGCGGCACACGATCCGCGTCGACTCCTGCTCGAGGTCCTCGCGGTGGTCGAGCAGCAGCTTGATCTGCATCGCCTCCTGATCGAGCCAGGCCGAGGGCAGCTTGTCGGGTCCTTCCCGCAGCGCCGCCCTGGCGACCGCGAGAGCGTCGATCGCGTCGGACTTGCCACGCTCGCGGACCGAGCGGCGTGCACCGGCCATGTGCTTGGGGGCGACCCGCACGACGCGCTGGCCGTGGGCGACCAGGTAGCGCTCGAGGTTGCCGGTCACGTGGCGGCAGTCCTCGATCGCCCACAGGCGCTCGGGTCCCAGCGCGCGGCCCCAGCGAAGCAGCTCGGCATGCCCCTTCGGCTTGGCGGTCACGGTCAGATCGTCCAAAAGCTCCCCGGTCGCGGCCTCGACCGCGGCGAGGGTGTGCTGGGACTTGTGTGGGTCCGCTCCGATCACGATCATGTGCACCGTCCCTTCTGTTGGATGCCACCGACGGACGGACAGCCGGCGGACAAACCTCAGTTGGGGCGTTGCCACGCTCCTATCAAGTCACGCCGGCGATCCTCGGGCGGCTGCGGGCGACACAACGGACGCAGGTCAGTCAAAGACGACACGCAGTATCTGAGTCAGCCCGCGGCCGTCCCGAGACCTACCGGCCGGGTCGGATGCAACCGGCCCATGATCGTGGACGGTGACACTGAGCGCAGTATCCCGCAGGCTCAGGAGTCGGCGTGAGCGTCTTGCTCCGACAGCCCCACGGCGTCGAGGGCCTCCGCGTGATCCCAGAAGTGCTCGACGGCGAGCAGCTTGGCCTTGCGCACCGTGTAGAGACCCGTCATCTCCATGTTCGACTCGGGACCGTGGCCTGCGCCATGCCAGATGAATCTCACGACAACTCGGTCACCGACGTCGACAGGGTCGCTCATCCATTCGAGTGTGTCGGCGTCCCATGCCTCGCGAATATGGCCGAAGAACCGCATCACCGCCTCCCGACCTACATGCGGTCCAGGCTCCGGCCAATCCTCCAGGGTCCGCAGGATGACGTCGGGGGCGTACAGCTCGCGAAAGGCATCCATGTCTCCCGCGTTCCACGCCTCGTTGGCTCGCCGCACGATCTCCACGTTCTCCTGCGACATCGCCCGCGCAGTATCCCGCAGGGAGTTTCTTTTAGCCGTCTGTACGCGGGGGCGGTGGCGCCGCGCCGCGACTTAGGGGAAACGGCGTGAATCAGGAAAATTCCGTGCGCCCTTGGGAGGCGGTCCTGTCGCGGAGCACACAAAAGAAACCACCGGG
>JBDSAK010000052.1:0-2601 GCA_039922195.1 Mycobacteriales bacterium | reverse complement strand
GGCCTGGGCGAATCGCGTGCCGCTGGCCATAGAAGGGGATCACCTCGGTCAGCTGCTTTACGAACTCGGGCCGCTCGGGCCTCGGGCCCACCAGGCTCATATCACCCACCAGTACGTTCCACAACTGCGGCAATTCGTCGAGACGGGTGCGGCGCAGGATGCGGCCAACGGGGGTGACGCGGCTGTCGTTGCGGCGCGCCCAGACCGCCCCGGTGCCGTCTTCCGCGTCCTGCCGCATCGAGCGGAACTTGTAGACCGTGAACGGGCGGTTGTGCTGCCCGACGCGCTCCTGGCGGTAGACCGCCGGCCCCGCCGAGGACAGCCGCACGGCGGCGGTCACCAGCAGCATCACCGGTGCCGCCACCACCAGGCCGAGGCTCGCTGCGATCACGTCCATGACGCGCTTGCCTGTCCGCACCAGCCGCGTCTTCCGAAACCCCGACGAAAAAATCAGCCAGCTCGGACGCAGGTTCTCGACGGCTATCTTGCCGGTCAATTCCTCGTAGACCGAGGCCAGGTGGTCGAAGGTGACACCGTCGAGCTTCATCTCGAGCAGCTTGCTCATGGGCAGCTTGCCCCGGGCGTCCGCCAGGCTGACGACGACGCGGTCCACCCCACGGGCGCGGACGATCGACGGGATGTCGTCGATGGTGCCGATCACACCTGGATTGATGACCGGCGCGCCAACACGCGCGGGGTCCGGATCGACGAACCCGACGATCTCGACGCCGAGCTCCTGGCGCCTCTCGAACAGCTCCCTGGCGAGGCTGACCGCCGCCGCTCCCGTCCCGACCAGCAGCAGCCGCTCCCGTGGCGCGACGCGGCGGGTCAGCCACTCGAACACGAACCGCCATCCGGCCACCGCGATCAGCACCAGCGACGACGACGCCACGAAGACACCCCGTCCGATGATCAGGCTCGGGAACCAGAAGTAAATCGCGGCGAGCAGGAACGAGGTCGCACTCAGGGCCTGTACCACGCCGATGAACAGTTCCCGCCGATCGCCGACGACCCGCAGCTCGTACAAGTCCGCGTAGTAGAGGCACACCTGGCTCACGAGGGCGATCAGGAGGGCCTTTCTGATATCCCCGTGGACGAACAGCAGACTCCAGGCGTCGCCGCCGAGCCTCAGGAACGCGCCGGCGCACACCGCGGCGACGATAAGCACCGTCTCGAAGGCGATCAGCGCGATCGAGCGACGCCCGATGCTGGCAGCAAATGCCTTCATTCCCTCTCCCCTGCCCCTCCGCTGGCCTGGTAGTATTCGCGGTAGTAGCCGCGCCGAGCGATGTCGTCAACGACGCGGTTGAGGACGACACCGATGATCCGCTCACGGCCGAACTCGGCGACCGCCCGCTTGACGGCGTCGTAGGGTGTGGCGCCGGCGCCGATCACCAGCAGCACGCCGTCGACCAGACTGGCGAGCAGGCTGGCATCGGAAATGAGCCCGACCGGAGGCGTGTCGACAATCACCCAGTCGAACCGCTCGCGCGCGTCCGCGATCACGTCGCGCATCCGCTCCGACGTCAAGCCGGCCATCGGAGAAGCATCCGGCCGGCCGGCGGGCAGGACGGTCAGGTGGTTGCTCACCTGCATGAACGGCAGCGAGATCGGTCCGGTTGCCCGCAGTCCGTCGGCCAGGCCCTGAACGTTCGACAGGCCGAAGACGTCGTGGAGCGCCGGGCGCCGGAGATCCGCGTCCACCAGCAGCACCCGGCGCTTGTAGGACTCGCTCAGCGTCAACGCGAGATTGGTGGACGTCAAGGTCTTGCCGTCACGCGGCAACGCGCTCGAGACGATCAGCGCCTGCAGCCCCTTCTGTGCCTGCATCAGGTGCAGAGTCGCGGCAAGGCGCCGGTATTCCTCGATCGACGCGCCCGGTGTGGCGTGGTCGATGACCACTTTGCCGCCGACCTCCGGACCGAGATGCGTCGGCGTCGGAACGCCGGCGGGTGCCGTCGGTCCGCTTGCCGCGCGCGCCCTTCGGCCGTCGGGCATCGCCACGGTCTTCTTTCGCTCCTCCGCGGGAAACAGGTCGTAGCCCATCTCCGGCGAAGCCGCGTCGTCGAACGCCTCTGCCGCGGAGCGGCCGGACGCACGCCTGAAAGCCTGATCAACACGACTCATACAGAATCTCGCAAATCCACCATCTCGACGAGTTACCGGGCTAGAGGCGTCCCAACATGGAGAAGCGGTGGCGGAGCGGCACCTCCTCCGGCTGCGCCGGCGCGCCATCCCGCGCATCGCCGCCCGCCGCCTCCGACGGCGGTGCCGCCTCGGCTGGCCCGACGGCGGCGCGCGACCACACCGGCGTCACCGCCGGCTCCGGTGCCGGATCCGCGGCCGGCGGCGTGCGCCCAAGGTCGAAATCGCGGGCGACCTCCTCGACGATGTCGCGGCCCACGGGCTGACGCCCCGCGGCGAAGCCGCCCAGCAAGGCGTTATCGCAAATGACGCTGATCGAGCGCGGAATGCCGCGCGAGTATTCCTGGACCACCATCACCGCTTCGCGGGTGAACAGGCGGCGCGCGTCGCCGCCGGCGATGCGGATCCGGCTGGCGATGTACCCGGCCGTGTCGGCGAGTTCGAACGGGCGGATCT
>JBDSAK010000051.1:0-11527 GCA_039922195.1 Mycobacteriales bacterium | reverse complement strand
GCGTCGGCAAGACCCACCTGCTCGCGAGCCTCTGGCATGTGGCTCCGGAGCCGAAGGCCTACTGCACCTTCGTCGAACTGACCCATGTCGTCGGCGCACTCGGCTTCGCTCACGCAGTGGACTCGTTCAAGGGTCATCGGCTGCTCGCGATCGACGAGTTCGAGCTCGACGACGTCGGCGACACCGTCCTGATCTCGACGTTGCTGAGCAAACTCGTTGCGGCCGGCGTACGCCTGGCCGTCACCTCCAATACGTTGCCCGAGCGGCTGGGCGAGGGCCGGTTCGCCGCGCAGGACTTCGCGCGCGAGATCCAAGGGTTGTCGGCGCATTTCGACACGGTGCGCATCGACGGGGAGGACTTCCGCCATCGAGGTCTGCCGGCGGCACCGCGACCGATCGACGACGGCGATCTGCGCCGGGAAGCGGCGACCGTCCCCGGTGCCACGCTCGATGATTTTGCGACTCTGTGCGCGCACCTCGAGTCGCTGCATCCGGTGCGGTACGGCGACCTCGTCGATGACGTGTCCCAAGTGTTTCTCAGCCGCGTCCGGCCCGTCGCCGATCAGGCAGCAGCGCTGCGCTTCGTCGTACTCGTCGACCGTCTCTACGACCGCGAGATCTCCGTGCGGGCGTCCGGCGTCCCGCTCGACGAGGTGTTCCCGGCAGTCATGCTGGCGGGCGGCTATCGCAAGAAGTACCTACGCGCGACCAGCCGACTCACTGCGCTCGCCCGCGAGTCCTGAAACCGACGATCGGCCGCCGTCCTGTCGGGCGAAATGACCGATCGCGTCGACATTTCGGGAGAGCTGAGCGTGGCGATTCACGGTCAAAGGTCATTTCGCGGCTTTGGGGGGTGTTTGCGGTTACGGCAAGACAACCGGCCGGGTCCGCGCTGCCGTGGGGGCCTGCGCTCCTGCCGGAAATCGCAGCGTGTAGGACATTCTTCCGTCAGCCTCCGCTGCGCTGAGGGAACCTCCGGCAGCTGCCGCAAGATGACTCGCCAGGTACAGACCGAGCCCCATCGCCGAGGTGGTCGGCTGCGCGGCTCGTTCGAACAGGGCGTCGGTGTCGATTCCGTGCGGCAGTCTGCCCTCGGCCGTGACCGTTACGGACACCTCACCGCCCGACGAGTCCACCTCGATGACGATGGGAGTGCCTTCAGGTGACTCGGTGATGGCATTCTCGAGGATGTTCGACAGCGCGCCGTGCACTTTGGCGACGTCGACGCGCAGCGGTTGCGGCGGCACCGGAGGGATGAGCAAATGGCGGCCAGAGCCAGAGTACGGCGCTACCGCGGCGGCGATGAAGGCCGGCAGCGACGCGTCTTGCAGGTCATCGCTCGCGGTTCGTTGCGCCCCTTCGAGCAGCCGGTCGATGAGCCGGCCGAGCTCGAAACCGCGTTCCTGTGCCGACATGAGCATTTCGTCGCGCACGTCGTCGGGTAGCCGCGATGCATGTCGCTGAATCGTCTGCACAACGCCGAGCATGACGGTGAGTGGCGTCTTCAGCTCGTGCGACACCATCGCCAACAGGTTGTCCTTCACCTGCTCAGCGGCCTGCATGTCCTGGACCGTTCGGGCATCGGTCAGCGCGAGGCTGACGTGTTCCGCGAACGCGAGAACGGTTTCCTGCTCGATCGGCCCGTAGCGGCGCAGCGGATCGTACGTCGCGACAGTCAGGCTGCCCACGACCACTCCCTGCTCATGGACCGGCGCAGCGACTGCCGCCTGTACTCCAGTCGTCACGAAGGCCTCGAGCGCGGCGGCTTCGGTGGGGTAGTCGTCGACGACCACCAGCGCATCCTCGGCGACGGCCCGCCCGCCCACTCCGGCGCCGACGGGCGTACGACGCACCTCATTGAAGATGTCCGGCGAGACGCCGCTGTCGCTGACGACGATCAAGTAGTCGGGGTCGTCGGGGTCGAGCAGTCGCAGGGCGATGAGGTCGTCACCGAGCAACTGATGCACGGCGTCGGTGATGGTCGCCAGCATTTGGCCAAGGGGGACTCGCTGCGAGATCGATCGTTCGATCCGGCCGAGGTTGTCGAGCAGCTGCTGGCGCTTGAGCAGGGTGCCCAGGAGTCGGTTGTGCTCGTCGATCTCGGTCAACCCCGCCATCCGCAGGTCGCGTTCGCGTTCCGCTCCGCCAAGCATGGCCACGGAGATCGCCAGCATCTTCGCGGCGAGGGCCAGGTAGTCGCGTTCGCGCCGGCTGATGGCGCCCTGGGTGCGGACAATGACGAGGCGGACGTCGCTCCCGCCCGAGTGCACCGAGACGTCGCAGCGGCCAATGCCGGCGATCTCGGCAGCTGGGCCCGACGTGCTGGCTGCGACCAGGTCGGCCTCAGCCACGCTATTTGAGCGCGGCCCGGAAATGGCCACCCCGTTCGCCTCGATCATCGCCGCGACGACGTCCGCTCGGGTGCTCACCGCGATCTCGGCCGCGGCCAGATCACGCGCCTGAGTCACCGTCTGAGCCCGTTGCATGGCGTCGACAAACGCGGTGAGCGCGCGCACCAGCCAGGTGTCGTGGTTCCTCATCTGTCCGTTATCGGCACCCTGGACCGGCTTACTGAGCCCGAATGGTGTAGCGATCGCCACCCAAAAGGCACAATGTGGCGCTCTGCGTCGGTTTAGCTCCCATGCCCGTGGCCAGTACGGTCCTGGGGACACGTGATCACCGCACCGAAAGAGAGATTTGCCTGCATGGCGCTATGGCCGGGAACCCCGTATCCGCTCGGTGCGACGTACGACGGCGTGGGAACCAACTTCGCGGTGTTCTCCGAGATCGCTGACAGCGTAGAGCTGTGCCTCATCGACGAGACCGGTGCGGAGGAGCGGCACCGCCTGCGTGAGGTCGACGCCCTTGTCTGGCACGCGTATCTGCCCAACGTCGGGCCCGGCCAGCGCTACGGCTTCCGGGTGCATGGGCCTTACGACCCCGACGCTGGTCTGTTGTGCAATCCGAACAAGCTGCTGCTCGACCCCTACGCGAAGGCGGTTGAGGGCGAAGTGCGCTGGAACGAAGCCGTGTTCGCGTACCACTTCGAGTTCAACGACAAGCGAAACGATCTCGACAGTGCCCCGTACATGCCGAAGTCGGTGGTGATCAATCCGTTCTTCGATTGGGACAACGACCGGCACCCGCGCACCGAATGGCACGAGACCGTCGTCTACGAGACGCACGTAAAGGGCTTCACGAAGCTGCACCCGGACATCCCCGAGAAGCTTCGCGGGACGTACGCCGGGCTGGCACATCCGGCTGCCGTATCGCACTTCAAGAGGCTTGGGATCACGGCGGTCGAACTGATGCCGGTGCACCAGTTCGTGCACGACGACCGGCTCGTCAAGCGTGGCCAGCGCAACTACTGGGGCTACAACTCGATCGGCTTCCTCGCACCGCACAACGACTACAGCTCCGCCGGGCAGACCGGCCAGCAGGTGCAGGAGTTCAAGTCGCTGGTGAAGACGCTGCACAAGGAGAACATCGAGGTCATCCTCGACGTCGTCTACAACCACACCGCCGCGGGCAACCACCACGGCCCGACGCTCTCGCTGCGCGGCATCGACAACCAGGCGTACTACCGGTTGATGGCCGACGAGCCGCGCTTCTACATGGATTACACCGGCACCGGCAACAGCCTCAACATGCGACACCCGCATGTTCTGCAGCTGATCATGGACTCGCTGCGCTACTGGGTGCTGGAGATGCACGTCGACGGATTCCGCTTCGATCTTGCCTCGACGCTGGCCCGCGAGCTGCACGACGTCGATCGCCTGTCGGCGTTCTTCGACCTGATTCAGCAGGACCCCGTCGTGTCACAGGTGAAGTTGATCGCCGAGCCGTGGGACGTCGGGGAGGGCGGCTACCAGGTCGGAAACTTTCCGCCGCTGTGGTCGGAATGGAATGGCAAGTACCGCGACACCGTGCGCGACTACTGGCGGGGCGAAGCCCAGACGCTCCCGGAGTTCGCGTCGCGCCTCACCGGATCGAGCGACCTGTATGCGAGCAACGGACGACGCCCATACGCGTCGATCAACTTCGTCACTGCCCACGATGGGTTCACGCTGCACGACCTCGTCTCGTACGACGAAAAGCACAACGACGCCAACGGCGAGGACAACAACGATGGCGAGAGTCACAACAGGTCGTGGAACCACGGAGTCGAGGGCGACACCGACGACCTCCAGATCATTGCGTTGCGCGAGCAGCAGAAGCGCAACTTCCTGACGACGTTGTTCCTTTCTCAGGGCATCCCCATGATCTGCGCCGGCGATGAGTTCGGCCGGACCCAGCAGGGCAACAACAACGGCTATGCACAGGACAACGAGATCTCCTGGCTCAATTGGGAGTTCGCCAAGGAGAACCTCGCCCTCCTGGAGTTCACCGAGAAGCTGAACAAGCTTCGCCATGCACATCCGATCTTCCGCCGGCGCCGGTGGTTCCAGGGACGCCCGCTCCGCGGCACAGACGTCAGCGACATCGCGTGGTTCACCCCCGGCGGCCAGCTGATGAGTGACGAGGACTGGGACTCGGGTTGGTCCAAATCCGTTGGGGTCTTCCTCAACGGCGACGCCATTCCGTCGCCGGATCTGCGCGGGGAGCGAGTGGTCGACGACAACTTTTTCCTGCTGTTCAACGCACACCACGAGGACATCGAGTTCAGGTTGCCCGGCGACTTGTACGGTGAGCG
The DNA here is from genome assembly GCA_039922195.1 of Mycobacteriales bacterium. Classification (GTDB taxonomy): domain Bacteria; phylum Actinomycetota; class Actinomycetes; order BP-191; family BP-191; genus JBDTYE01. Next base: position 6,834 of record JBDSAK010000051.1, on the reverse strand, counting down.
GTGGGAAGTCGAAATCGACACCTCGGCGCCGATGTTCGAGCAGGACGACCCGATGGTGAAGGCGGGGCAGACCGTGACCGTCGAAGGCCGCTCGATCGTCGTACTCCGGCGTGTCGACTGACCTGACGCGGCGGGTGCCCGGAGCGACCTACCGGCTGCAGCTGCACGAGGGTTTCACCCTCGACCACGCCGCCGAGATCGTCGACTACCTGGCTGATCTGGGAATCACGCACATCTACTGTTCGCCGATCCTGCAGGCGGCTGCGCACAGCCCGCACGGCTACGACACGGTCGACCATTCGTCGATCAATGCCGAGCTCGGCGGTCGGGAGGCATTCGACCGGCTGTCGGCCGCTGCGCGAAGGCGGGGCCTGGGGATCGTGCTCGACATCGTGCCCAACCACATGGGGGTGGGTGATCGAACGAATCGGCAGTGGTGGGATGTGCTCGAGCGCGGGCGCGCGAGCGAGTACGCCGGGTGGTTCGACATCGACTGGGACGCACCGGCGTGCCCGGGCAAGGTGTTCCTGCCAGTCCTCGGGGCAGCGCTGGACGATGTGGTCTCAGCGGGAGAATTGACCCTTGATTCCGGTGGTGGCGAGCCGGTGCTGCGTTACTACGAGAGCGCATTCCCGATCGCTGCCGGTACGGCCGGCGGCGACGTTGCCGAGGTTGCCGCGCGGCAGCACTACCAGCTTGCGTTCTGGCGCGAATCCGCCTCGCTCAACTACCGCAGGTTTTTCGACGTCACGCCCCTCGCGGGTGTCCGCATCGAGGACCAGCGAGTGTTCGAGCAGACGCACGCTCTCATCGAGTCGCTCATCGCCGGCGGTCAGGTCGACGGACTGCGGGTGGACCACCCGGATGGCCTCGCTGATCCGCTCGGCTATTTCGGCACACTCGCTGCGCGCAACCCGCAGGCGTGGGTGGTGGCCGAGAAGATCGTCGAACCGGGGGAGCGACTCGACGATCGATGGCAGATCGCCGGCACGTCGGGGTACGACGCGTTGTACGACGTCAACGGCGTCTTCGTCGACCCCGCAGGCGACGCGGCCATGACCGACCTGTTTCGCGAAATGACGGGCGTTACCGAGAACTGGTCCGACCTGGCGTACGACGCGCAGCTCCAGGTGATCGACCAGCTGTTCATCGCTGAACTGGACTGGCTGAGCCGAGTTGCCGCCGTCGACCTACCAGCGGATGAGCTACGAGCCGCGCTGCGAGAGCTGGTCGCCTGCTTCCCGGTCTACCGCAGCTACCTGCGCACGGGCGAGGAGCCTCGCCCCGGCGATGTTGCGGCCCTTGCTGCGGCCCGTGCGGACGCGGTCGGCCGGCGTCCCGATCTCGCCGAAGCGGTCGGCGTAATCGTCGACGAACTGCTCGACACATCACGCGACAGCGAGCTTCGCGTTCGGTTCCAGCAGACGACCGGCCCGGTCATGGCGAAGGGCGTCGAGGACACCGCGTTCTACCGCTACAACCGCTTGGTGTCGCTCAACGAAGTCGGCGGAGATCCAGGTTCGTTCGCGATGTCGGTGGATGAGTTCCACGCGGCGTGCGTGGCTCGACAGCGCCACTGGCCGGCGTCAATGACAAGCCTGTCCACGCACGACACCAAACGCAGCGAGGACGTGCGCGCCCGCATCTCGGTGTTGGTGCAGACCCCTTCGTGGCCGGGGCGTGTGCGCGACTGGTTCACCAACAATGCGAGGCACTGGACGGTCGCGCCCGACCGGTCGATGGAATACCTGCTCTACCAGACGGTCGTCGGTGCGTGGCCGCTCCCACTCGAACGTGCGCAGGAGTACGCCGAAAAGGCGAGCCGCGAGGCAAAGCAGCGCACGTCGTGGATCGAGCCCGATCCCGAGTACGACCAGGCGTTGCAGTCGTTCGTTGCGGCGCTCTATGAGGACGCGTTTGTCGTTGAGGTCGAGCAGATCGTGAACGCCGGCGTGCTGAGCTCGAGCCGGTTCGCGTCGATCGCGCAGAAGCTCGTGCAGCTGACCATGCCGGGTGTGCCGGACATCTACCAGGGCACCGAGCTGTGGGACCTCAGCCTGGTCGATCCGGACAATCGCCGGCCGGTCGACTACGCGGAACGGCGACGACTGCTGGCGCTGGCCACCATCCTGGGTCCGGACCAGAGGCACGGCTACGACAGCCAAGGCCTGACGAAGATCTTCGTGGTGCAGTCGGCGCTCGCGGTGCGCAAGCGGCTGCCGGATGTCTTCGCTGACGGCGACTACGTGGGCCTGACAGTTGACGGTGAGGGGGCGGAGGTGTTCCTCGCATTCATGCGTGGCGACCAAGTGATCACGCTCGTGCCGCGCTTCGCGGGCCGCATCTATCACCCGCTGCCGGCGACGATCACGCTGCCGGCGGGCTCGTGGCACAACGTCTTCACCGGTGTGACCTTTTCCGGAACGGTCGACATGGAGACGCTGTTGTCGCCGGTGTTCGTGGCCCTGCTGGAGAGAGTGTGACGCGGTTCGCGGTGTGGGCGCTGCGTGCGACGAACGTAGAGCTCGACATCGGCGGAACGCGCACTGCGATGTCAGCCGGCGATGGTGGCTGGTTTTCTGTCGACGTCGATGCTCCTCCGGGGACTGACTATTCGTTCGTGCTCGACGGGGGCATGCCGCTTCCTGACCCCCGGTCGGCGTGCCAGGCGCACGGCGTCCACGGTCCGTCGCGGGTGGTCGACCACTCGGCGTACTCCTGGACCGATGCCGGCTGGACGCCACCGTCGTGGGAGTCGGCGGTGGTCTACGAGCTGCACGTCGGCACGGTTTCACCGGCGGGCACTTTCGACGGCGCGATCGAGCGGCTCGACCACCTGGTGTCGCTCGGCGTGACGCACGTAGAGGTGATGCCGGTCGCGCAGTTCTCGGGCGAGCACGGCTGGGGCTACGACGGCGTGCACCTGTGGGCGGTGCATCACGCGTACGGCGGACCGCACGGTTTCAAGGATTTCGTCGACGCGTGTCACGCGCGCGGTCTCGCGGTGCTCCTCGACGTCGTCTACAACCACCTCGGGCCGGCCGGAAACTACCTCTCCCAGTTCGGCCCGTACTTCACGGCGAAGTACCACACGCCCTGGGGCGACGCGGTCAACTACGACGACGACGACAGCGCCGAGGTACGCGTGTTCGTCATCGCGAACGCGCAGATGTGGCTACGCGACTATCACGTCGACGGGTTGCGGCTCGACGCCGTGCACGCGATCCACGACGACTCGCCGATGCATGTGCTCGAAGAACTCGGCTCGCGGGTCGAGGCCTTGTCGCAAGAACTGGCCCGGGAGCTGGTGCTCGTCGCCGAGAGCGACCTGAACGACCCGCGGGTGATCCGCGATCGCGCGTCCGGGGGTTTCGGCATGACGGCGCAGTGGAGCGATGACCTGCACCACGCGTTGCACTCAGTTCTCGCCGGCGAACGGGCCGGCTACTACGAGGACTTCGGCACGGTTGCGCAGATTGCGGCGGCCCTGTCCGAGGGCTTCGTGTACGCCGGACAGCACTCTGCGCATCGCGGCCGGCCGCACGGGCAACCGTTGTCGGGACTCCCGGCGTACCGGCTGGTCGGATATCTGCAGAACCACGACCAGATCGGCAATCGCGCGCGCGGCGACCGCAGCTCGCAGCTGATGAGCGACGGCTTGCTGCGGGTCGGTGCTGCCTTGGTGTTGCTCGGGCCGTCCGTGCCGATGCTGTTCCAAGGCGAGGAGTGGGGCGCTGCTACGCCGTTTCAGTACTTCACCGCGCACGAGGATCCGGAGTTGGCGGAGGCGGTGCGCCGCGGGCGGCAGGGTGAGTTCGATGCCTTCGGCTGGCGGCCCGAGGACGTGCCCGACCCGCAGGCACGTGAGACGTTCGAGTGCAGCCGGCTCGACTGGACCGAGATCGCCAGGCCGCCGCACGCGTCGCTGCTCGACTGGCACCGTGCGCTCATCGCGTTGCGCCACGCCGAGCCGGATCTGCGCTCGCCGTCATGGCCGAAGGTCAGCTTCGACGCGACCGCACGGTGGCTGGTGCTGGAGCGCGGCCACTGGCAGGTGTGCGCCAACCTCTCGTCGTCGTTGCAGCGGCTGCCGGGGTCCGGCGAGATCGTGCTCGCCTCGGCGCCGAAGATCTCCGTTGATGGTTCCGCTGTGCTGCTCGCACCAGAGAGCGTTGCCGTCCTGCATTCCGGCTGACCGACGGAATTCTGGACATTCGGCGCGCGTCTAATTCCCACGATGCACACTGGATCGATGGTCCGCCGCCCACTCGTCCTGGCCCTTGTTGCCGCGCTGCTGGCTGGGTGTTCGGAGCAACCCCGCGGCGGATCGCCGGCCGGACGTGCGGCGTCGCTCACCACGAGCGCGACCCAGTTCGCTCCTGATGCCGACCCCGAGCCCGAACCGGAGCCCGAGGCCGCTGCCGAGGCCGCCGCTGCCGCTGCCGCTGCCGCGCACCCGCCGTCGGCACCCGTTGTCACGCTGGCTCCCATGCCGCGCGCCCTCGCCCATCCGACGCCGTTCCTGCCGTTGCCGGCGAAGGCTGCCCACCCGAGCCCCTGCCCGCCGCCGAAACGCCCGCCCGCACCGCCGCGCCCCCCCGCGCCGCCGCGCGTCCCGGTCGTCGCCGAGTCCGCCGTACCCGGGCCGGTGCCGGTGCGGCCCCGCCGGCCCAACCTCGCGCCGATCCGCGGCAAGGGCACCTGGCTCGTCTACTTCCACGGCCGCGACATCAACGGCCAGGCCGTCGTCGACGCCGCGAAAGCCGCCAAGCTCGACTCGATCTGGGTGCGCACCGGTGGCACTCGGCAAGGCCCGTACTTCGGCGATGAGGTGCTTCGCGCGATCCTCCTCCCGGCACACCGCGCGGGACTGAAGGTCATCGCGTGGGACTTCCCTTACCTGTCCGACCCCAAGGCCGACGCGTACCGGGCGCAGCGAGCTCTCGCATTCTCGATGAACGGCCATCGCATCGACGGCTTCTCGCCCGACATCGAGACCTCTGCCGAAGGCGTGTTCGTCACGCGAAAGCGGGTCGCCTACTACCTGTCGCTCGTACGCCGGGCAGCCGGCAATCGCCCGATCGTCACGACCGTGCCGCGCCCGACACCCAAGCGGCTGGCCTCGTACCCGTATCGCTCTGTTGCGAATGGCTCGGACGCGCTGGCACCCATGGTCTATTGGTCCTGCCACGAGCCGGGCGCAACGGTGTCGATGGCGATGGACGGCCTCGCGCCGTACGGCCTGCCGGTGCACGTCATCGGCCAGGGCTACAACATGGCCGCAGAGGGCGGCCGGCCGGGGCTGCCCACTGCCGCGGAGACCTGGCGCTTCATCGACGTCTCACGCCGCCGCGGTGCTGTCGGGGTGTCGCTCTATCGGCAGAGCAGCACGGGCCTCGCGCAGCGTCGTGCGATGGCGGCGTACCCCTGGCCCCGCTAGGGATGATGAGCTGACCGGTCGCTAGCTGGTCGGGGGCGCCGTGGACTTGCGCTGCACCAGGTCGACGGGCAGGACTTCCTCGAAGGGCTCGAGCGTCTCGACCTGCAGCGCTTCGAGGATGAGCTCGGCCCCGCGGCAGCCGCTCTCGAACAGCGGCTGGTGAACCGTGGTCAGTCCGACGTACTTCGCGATGTCGATGTCGTCGAAGCCGATGACCGAGAGCCGGCCCGGTACGTCGAAGCCCATGTCCTGCGCCGCTTCCATGACGGCGAGCGCCTGCTTGTCGGAGGCAACGAAGACCGCGGTCGGCGGCTCCGGCAGCCGCAGCAGCTCTCGGGTCAGCCGATGCGCCACCGCGCGACCCGGTTGCCCCAGCAGCTGGTACTCGGCACGGATCTCGAGCCCGGCGTCTTCGAGCGCGTTGCGGTAGCCGATCTGCCGGCACTCGCTCCAGCCGACGCCGTACGGGTCGAGGGTGGGTTCGCCGATGAACGCGATGCGCTGGTGGCCGAGCTTGATCAGGTGCCGGGTCGCGAGCGCGCCCCCGGCGGTGTCGTCGGTGACGACGCGCGGCAGGCTGTCGTGCCGCCCGTTGATGAGCACGACCGGGATCCCCGCCCGGCGGAAGCGCTCGACCTCCTGGTCGTCGGGGGACAACGAAACGCTGAGCAAGCCGTCGACGCGGTTGCGGGCGAGGTTGCGGAACTGTTCGGAGCGCTGCGCGGGGGTCTCGACGGTGAAGAGCACGATGTCGTACGGCGTCGTGCGCAGGGTCGCCACGATGCCGCGGATGCGGTCCATCACCGCCGCCTGCGTGAGGAAAGGCACGATGACGCCGACGGTCAGCGTGCGGCCGAGCGAGAGGTTGCGAGCCATGTGGCTGGGCCGGTAGTCCAGCTCCTCGATCACGGCCAGCACGCGCTCGCGCGTCTTGTCACTGACGAGTGGGCTCTCGTTGAGGACCCTGGAAACGGTTCCCACGCCGACACCGGCCCGGGCCGCCACATCCACGATCGTCGACACGCTCGCTCGCGCCCTCTCGTGCTCAGGTGCTGGAACCGCTACCAAAGGTTCAGTCCACGGTAAGCGCGCCCGGAGTGCGGGTCAAGACAGACCCGCAGCGAGGCTCACCCGAAGTTGGACCCACCCGCTGTTGCCCACAGCGACAGCTGGTGGGCCCAACTTCGGGGACGTGGGGGTGCCGAGGAGCCCGCCGGGGGTAGGGGCCGGGGCGTGGGTGAGATTCGGATCGGTACGGCGTCGTGGACCGAGCCGACGCTGCTCAAATCCGGCTGGTACCCCGAAGGCGCCAACAGCGCCGAGGAGCGGTTGGCGTTCTACGCGTCCAACTACCCGCTGGTCGAGGTCGACTCGACCTACTACTTCCCGCCGAG
>JBDSAK010000050.1:0-9442 GCA_039922195.1 Mycobacteriales bacterium | reverse complement strand
CGGCCGCGGCATGACTCACGGCGATCAGCCGGTTCGCATCGTCAGCAGCGACGATCGCGCGGTCGGAGCCGTTCACGTCCGCGGCATCCCACTCGACCGGCGTCGAATGCGGCACTCGGGCGCCCCGGCCGGGTCGCCACGGCGCAGCCTCCTTGCCGTGCAGCTGCGCGACGACCTGCTCGCAGCACCAGTTGCTCAGCCCGACGATCTCCGGCTGGCTCGGCGGCGCCAGCAACCGGCCGGCCGCAGCCATCGCGACAGCACGGTCGAGAACCCGGCGCATCGAGGCGAACCGTTCCGCACCGCGCGGGCCCAGCTCGAGCGACAGGTCGAGATTCACCACATCTGAGTCGCGCGTGGCGAACGCGGCCGATCCGCCTGTCGCCAGCTCGGCGAACGCCTCGTTCGCGAGGTTCCAGTCGAGAAGCTCGGCCGGGCTCGCGTCGCCCGCACTCAACGCCAGCAGGTACTCCCGTAGCAAGCCGTCGGCAACCTGCTGGAAGGTGCAGTAGAGCGCAACGGGGACGCGCAGTAGCCGAACCGACGCGGCCCGGTGCGCGTCCCGCGACACGGCTGCACCAGTCGGCGGCACGGCGTCGCCGAGGGTGAACCACACGACCTTTCCGTCACCCGGGATGCGCCGCACACCGAACGCCGTCACCAGCTGGTCGACCAGCGACAATCCGCGACCGGTCGTCGCCGTCGCGTCGTACGAGCGAACCTGCGGCAGCGCTCTGCTGTGATCCTCGACCTCGACCAGGGCCCCATCTGCGGTGACCGTCACGGTCAGCCAGATGTCCGAGCCGGCGTGCAGAACGGCGTTGGTGACGATCTCGCTCGTGGCCAGGGCGGCGTTGTCGGCCAGGTCGTGCCGGTCCGCGGATTCGAGCGTCTCGACGACGGTACGCCGGGCGCGCCGGACGTTCTGTGCCAGCGGCTCGAGCGCGAGCGAGTTCCGCGCGATGACATGCGCCGTATCGGTCACGCCGCTCCCGTCACAGGGCGTTCGCTCAATAGTCTGAAACTATGGCATCTGCCCTGCAGCGCCACAAACAGGAAGAATCGGGCGGCTCAGCCCACCAGTTTCTTCGTCGGGATGACGATGCGCGTGGCCGTTCCGCGAAGGATGAGTGCGTCGTCCGCGATCTCGACGCTGGTCAACGCCATTCCGAACGGCATCGCATCGGTTGGCACGGTGACCGTGAGCAACCGCGCGGCCTCCTGCGGCACGGTCGCGCCGTTCGCCGACGCGGACGTCACCTGCAGCACGATCGACCCCGGTCGCAGCGCGACCTTGGCCCGGCCCTTACCCGAGATCTGCGCGCCCTTGACGCGCACGTTGCCCGCAATCTCCAGCTGGCCGTTCGCCTCGGTCACCGTGAGCGAACCCCGGCGACGCAGATAGGCATTCAGATCGGCGTACGTCAGCCGGGCTGTCGCGTCCGCACCATCGCTGGGCACTGCCTCGAGCTCGCCGGCCAGCGCCTTGCCGAGCCGGACGTGCACGCCGTCGAAGCGCGCGTCGACGCGGTCGAGCGTCAGCCCGCCGGCCGGTACGTCGCGCGCGACGACATCGACGCGATCGAACCGCCCACGCAGCGCCTGCGTGACGAACGGGAAGCCGCGGAATGACACCCTTGCGTTTGCCGGGGTGCTCGCGGCGCGGCGTACCTGGCCACCGGCCGCATCCCCCGCGGCGTTGGCCATGAAGCGGTCGACGACGGCAAGCAACCCGAGAACTATCAGGAGCAGCACGACGATTCGCCTGAGCACCGCTGCCCCCTACTCCGCCAACAGTCGCGCGACGCCGTAGCCGACGGGCGCCGCGACGACCAGGGGAAGCAGGACGACCAGAGGCGCGATCGCTGACCGCTGTCGCGCATCGACCAGGTGCAGCGAGCCGAGACCGATCCCGAGATCGGCCACCGCCGCAGCCAATGCGGCGCCGAGGCCGATCATCGCGCCCGTCCTGGTCTGCAGGCCAGTACGCGCCGCACCCACGTACGCGCCGACGACCGTTGCCGCTGCCACCGATAACACGAGCCCGGGCCAGGCGCGACCCGCGCCGGCGCGGAGCGCGGGTTTGCCGATCAGGGCATCCACGGTGCGCCGCGTGCCGGTGGCGATGGCGACCGCGAAGCAGATGGCAGCAACCGCGGCGACACCGTCGGGCCCACGGCGCGCCGCGATGAGGTGCGACGCAAACACAACGGCGACGACGCCGGTCATGACGCCGGACAGCGAATCGGTGACACCGCTGCGTCTCCGGCGGGCGAGCTGACGCAGCACGGCAAGGACGAACGCGGCCGAGACGATGACGACGACCGGCGTCTGGTCGGACGCTTGCGCACTGCCGGCGTAGACATCGGCCGCGACGGCCGCACCCACGATGATGAGCACTCCGCCGCTGGCGGCAGGAACGTCCGTCAGCGCGAGCCAGGCCAGAGCGAGCGCGACCTGGATCAGGAGCACGATCACGAACAGCGGGCCGCCGCCGACCAGTGCCGCGCCACCGCAGGTCGCGGCGATGGTCGCGGCGACCACCGCGCCCTCCCAACGCGACGCCAGCGGGGGCGCAACTGAGGCGGCGGCTGGCACGTCGGGCATCGTTGCACGCACACTCGTCATCGCGTCGAGCACCGGCGCGTCAACCGCCGGCGAACGGCGGCAGGACCTCGACGACGCCCGCGGCACTGAGCACAACCTCGTCATGCGCGCGGCTGCCGACCGGATTTCCGTCGACGATGAAGGAACAGCGCCGCAGCACCGCCGCGAATCGTTCGTCGTGCGCAGCGGCGGCAGCGGCCAACGCGGCCCCCAAGGTCATCGCGGAGTACGGCTCCTCCGCGCACCCGGCGGCCTCCTTGGCCGCCGCCCAGTACCGCATGGTGCCGGTCTGGCTCACCCGAAATCACCGCTTGCCGGACTCGTCGTCGTCACGTGCTGTATTCTCCCTCAATCGGGTCCCGGGCAGTGCCGCCCTCCGCAGCAGTGCATTCCGGGGTCCGTTTTGCTTTTTGGTCCGTGGTGCATTCTGGGTCACGCAACGCCGAGGCAGTAGGCAGGTGGACGGCAATGAGCGTTCTGCTCGTACTCACCTTCACCGCGCGCGCTGCTGAGGTGCTGCCCTCCCTCGCTCTGCTCGGTCACACCACGCGCGTGGCACCCATGGACGGCGCGGCGCTCGTCGAAACCGGACCGGCCGACGTCATCCTCGTCGATGCGCGGCGCGACCTCGTCAACGCCCGCGGGCTCTGCCGGCTCCTTCGGACGACCGGGCTGACGACCCCATTGCTTGCGGTGGTCACGGAGGGGGGGCTCGCGGCGCTGACCCACGACTGGGGTTTGACCGACGTACTGCTCGACAGCGCCGGCCCGGCCGAGATCGAGGCGCGCCTGCGGCTCGCGACGAGTCGGGTCGCGGAAGCGGCCGCCGACCCGGCAGAGGTCGGGATGATCCGCTCCGGCGACCTGACCATCGACGAGCACACCTACTCGGCGAAGCTCAAGGGGTCGCCGCTCGACCTGACCTTCAAGGAGTTCGAGCTGCTGAAGTACCTTGCACAGCACCCTGGCCGCGTATTCAGCCGCGCACAGCTGCTCCAAGAAGTGTGGGGCTACGACTATTACGGGGGCACGCGCACCGTCGACGTCCACGTGCGCCGCCTGCGGGCCAAGCTCGGCCCGGAGCACGAGGCTCTCATCGGCACTGTTCGGCACGTCGGATACAAGTTCGTCAGCCAGCCGCTGACTGCGCCGCTGGGTGACATCAACGACGATGACGCCGATGTAGCTCACCCGGACATCGTCGCCGAAGCGACCGTCGTTCCGCTGTCCCGTCGTTCGGACTGACCCGCTCCTGCGGGTCGTCAGGAAACAGCTAAGGTCCGACACGTGACCGACGTGCGCGTGCAAACTCTCAGCCGGCCACCAGGTGAGGCCATTGCGGCCGCGCTCGCGCTCGTCGACGCCGCCGCGGATTTCGACGGGGCGGGGCCGCTGTCAGAGCACGTTCTGTTGCACCTGCGGCATGGCGGTGACGTCTCGGACGAGCACATCCTCATCTGGTCCGGCCACCGCCTCGTCGCGTACGGCCACCTCGACGCGAGCGATCCAGTCGCGGGCGCGAGTGGCGAGATCGTCGTGCACCCGGAGTTCCGGCGTCACGGGTTCGGTTCGATGTTGATCAACTCACTGGTCGAGCGATCGCCCGGCGGCCGATTGCGATTGTGGGCACACGGCGCACAGCCGGGTGCCGTGGCGCTGGCGCAGCGATTGGGCTTTCGGCGCACGCGAACGCTGTGGCAGATGCGCAGATCCCTGCTGTCACCACTCGACGCCCCCGAGTTCCCGGACGGAGTCACCGTCCGGACATTCCGGGTCGGCGACGACGAGCAACGCTGGCTCGACGTCAACAACCGAGCGTTCGCGGACCACCGTGAACAAGGTCGCTGGACGGTCGAAGACCTCCGGCTGCGCGAGTCCGAGTCGTGGTTCGACCCGTCCGGCTTCTTTCTCGCCGAGCGCGGCGGACAGGTCATCGCTTTCCACTGGACGAAGGTGCACGGGTCCGTCGAGCACGACGGTCACGAACACCCCCCCGTCGGCGAGGTGTACGTCGTCGGCGTCGACCCGGCGACGCGAGGGATCGGCCTAGGTCGCGCGATGACGTTGGTCGGGCTGCGGCACCTAAGGGCGCGCGGCCTCGCCCAAGTCATGCTGTACGTCGACGACGACAACCCGCGCGCGATCGACATCTACGAGGGCATGGGCTTCACCCGGTGGGACAGCGACGCCACGTTCACCAAGTCCGATGTTGTCGATGCTGTTCACGAATCGAACTTGTAGCCAAGTCCCCGGACGGTCACCAGGTATTTGGGCACGGCGGGGTCCGGCTCGATCTTTGCGCGCAACCGCTTCACGTGAACGTCAAGCGTCTTGGTGTCACCGACGTAGTCAGCTCCCCAGATCCGGTCGATCAACTGCCCGCGCGTGAGCACCCGGCCCGTGTTGCGCAACAGCATCTCGAGCAGGTCGAACTCCTTGAGCGGCATGGTCACCTGCTCGCCGGCCACCGTGACGACATGCCGGTCGACGTCCATCCGCACCGGCCCCGCCTCGAGAGTGCTCGGGAGCAGCTCCTCGGGGTCGATGTTTCGCCGCAGCACCGCTCGGATGCGCGCCACGAGCTCCCGCGCGGAGAATGGCTTGGTCACATAGTCGTCCGCCCCCAGCTCGAGACCGACCACCTTGTCGACCTCGCTGTCCCGCGCGGTCACCATGATGATCGGGACGTTCGAGCGCTGCCGCAGCAGCCGGCAGAGCTCGGTGCCGGACAGGCCGGGCAGCATCAGGTCGAGCAGCACCAGGTCTGCTCCCGCCCGCTCGAACTGGGCCAGTCCAGCCGGTCCGGTCGTCGCGATGTCGACCTCATAGCCCTCACGCCGCAGCATGTAGGCGAGCGGATCCGAGAACGACTCCTCGTCCTCGACGACGAGTACTCGCGTCATCAGTGAGCCCATCCTGTTGGCGTAGGTGTCACGCGGCACCCGTTCCGGTGCGCGCTTCCGGCGGTGCTTCCGGCAGATGCAGAGTGAACGTCGACCCAGCGCCCTCGTCACTCCACACAGTGACCCGGCCCCCGTGGTTTCCCGCAATGTGCTTGACGATCGCGAGCCCGAGCCCAGTGCCGCCGGTCGCGCGGGAACGTGCCGGGTCGGCGCGGTAGAAGCGCTCGAAGATGCGGTCCTTGTCGGCGTCCGCGATGCCGATCCCCTGGTCTGCCACGGAGATCTCGATCTGACCGTCCCCGCGGCGCGCACCGATGGCCACCCGGGTGCCGTCCGGTGAATAGGCGATGGCATTGTCGAGGAGGTTCGCGCACGCCGTGGCCAGCTGCCGGGCGTCGCCCCACACCTGCAGGCCGGAGAGATCCCCGACGACGATAGAGATCTGTTTCGCATCGGCGTTCAGCCGCGCTCGGTCGACGGCCTCGCGCACGAACGACGCGAGCGGCACGGCGCCCGGCTCCGGCATCGGCTCAGCGCCCTGAATGCGCGAGAGATCGATGAGTTCCTGAACCAGCCGAGCCAGTCGAGCCGCCTCACGGGACATGCTTTCGGCGAAATGCCGGACTGCGGCAGGATCATCCGCGGCGTCGTACACCGCCTCAGCCAGCAGAGACAGTGCGCCGACCGGCGTTTTGAGTTCGTGCGAGACGTTGGCCACGAAGTCGCGTCGGACGGCCTCCAATCGACGCGCGTCGGTGATGTCCTCGAGCATGACCAGCACGTGGCCTGCGTCCCCTACCGGTGTCGTGTGCGCGAGCAGCGCCGAGACACCGGCCATGGTCGGGTGCTCGATCTCCGCCTGCTGCGAGGCAGCTGACCTTCGAGTGCGCTTGACCAACCGGACCAGCGCCGGGATGGCAAGACGCTGCCGCCGAACGACGTTGAAACTGTGGGCTAGCTGGTTGGCCAGAACGACGTCCTCCTCGGCGTCGACAACGACGACGGCCGAACGCAGGACATCGAGCGCAGCCCGCAACACATCCCCGGCGCCCTCGGAAATCTCTTGTTCAGCGGGTTCGGGCTGGGCCATCGGGACGCTCTGGCGCCAGGCGTACAGGAAAGCTGCTCCGAGCACAGCACCGACAACGAACGCTATGACAGCTTGCACATGTTGATGGTAGGGCGCGCAAGGGGGCAGGCGAACAGTGCAGCCTCTTCCGCCGCACGGAGACACCTGAAGTTCACCTGGCGTATGTCGGGCATTCACAACGCTCGGTGCGACCCAGATCGCCCGCGAGTAGGCTCGGAGGTCAGCTGAAGGAAAGGTCGCCCATGCGGGACGCTTATCACGAGGAACTCGACGCGATCGTCCGAGATCTCGCCGAGATGACCAATTCCGTCAGCAACGCGATGTCCAGCGCGACCACCGCGCTGCTCGACGCGGATCTCCAACTGGCGCAGAAGGTGATCGAAGAGGACGAGCTGATCGACAAGAGCTACCACGAGATCGAAAGCCGCGCGCTCGACCTGCTGGCACGTCAGCAACCAGTGGCGTCAGACCTCCGCATCATCGTCACCAGCCTGCGAATGGTCGCCGACATCGAGCGGGCGGGCGACCTGGCCCTGCACGTCGCCAAGGTGGCTCGGCGCCGGTACCCCCTGAGCTCCGTGCCGCCGCAGATGCGTACGACGATCCTCGAGATGGGCCAGATCGCCCAGCTGATCATGACCAAGTGCGGGGATGTCATCCGCACCCAGGACATCGCACTCGCGCACGAGCTCGAGGCAGACGACGACGTGATGGACGCGCTGCACCGCCGGATCTTCGGCCAGATTCTCGAGCAAGAGGTCGGCTTGGAAGTAGCCATCGACATCACCCTGATCGGCCGCTACTACGAGCGCTTTGCCGACCACGCTGTCTCGATCGCCCGCCGCGTCGTGTTCCTCGTCACCGGGGAACGGGTCACCTGAGTGAGCGCCGTTGGTGGCGATGACGACCAGCCGCCGTTGCCGCTCCCGGACGACCGCTTCCTCAATCGCGAACTGAGCTGGTTGCAGTTCAATTCCCGGGTGCTCGCACTCGCGAATGACCTGGCGACGCCGCTGCTGGAGCGCGTGAAGTTCCTGGCGATCTTTGCCAGCAACCTCGACGAGTTCTTCATGGTGCGCGTGGCCGGCCTACACTGGCGCATAGCCACCGGACTCGCGACGTTCTCCCCGGACGGCATGTCGCCGCGCGACCAACTCGAGCAGGTCTCCCGGCGCACTCAGGAACTGGTTGCCGAGCACGCGCGGGTGCTGCTCGAGGACGTGCTGCCGGCTCTGGTCAAACAGGGCATCGACATCCTGCGCTGGGACGAGGTCACCGACGACGACACCGACGAGTTGCACCGGCTGTTCCGTGAGCAGGTCTATCCGGTCCTCACGCCGCTTGCTGTCGACCCGGCGCATCCGTTCCCTTACATCTCAGGGCTCAGCCTGAACCTGGCGGTGATCCTGCGCGAGCCCGGCTCCAAGCGCGAGCGCTTCGCGAGGGTCAAGGTTCCTCCGCTGCTGCCGCGGTTCGTGAAAGTCGGTGCCACGCATTTCGTACCGCTCGAGGACGTCATCGCGGCCCACCTCGGCCAGCTGTTCCCGGGCATGGAGGTCGTGCAGCACGACACGTTCCGGGTCACCCGCAACGCTGATCTCGAAGTCGACGAAGACGAGAGCGAAGACCTGATCGAGGCCCTCGAACGAGAGTTGCTGCGACGCCGATTCGGCCCGCCGGTACGGCTCGAAGTCGAGGACACGATGAGTCCGCATGTTCTCGACCTGTTGATCCGCGAACTCAACATCTCCGAGGGCGACGTCTACCGCGTGACCGGCCCGCTCGACCTGTCGGGGCTCTGGGCCATCCATGCCCTCGACCGGCCCGAGCTGAAGGACCCGCTGTTCGTGCCCGTCACCCAGCCACGACTGGCGCAGGCGGACGCCACGAAGCGGCGCAGCATGTTCGCCGTCCTGCGCGACGGCGACATCGTGGTCCACCATCCCTACGACTCATTCGCGACGAGCGTCACGGCGTTCGTCGCCGAAGCCGCCGCCGACCCGAGCGTTCTCGCGATCAAGCAGACTCTCTACCGCACGAGTGGAGAATCGCCCATCGTCGACGCTCTCATCGATGCAGCGGAATCGGGCAAGCAGGTCGTGGTCGTCGTCGAGATCAAGGCGCGCTTCGACGAAGTGGCAAATATCCGTTGGGCGCGCGCCCTCGAGCAGGCCGGCTGCCACGTCGTCTACGGCCTTGTCGGCCTCAAGACGCACTGCAAGGCGGCGCTGGTCGTGCGCCAGGAGCCGGACGGGTTACGCCGCTACTCACACATCGGCACCGGCAACTACAACCCCAAGACCGCACGGCTCTACGAGGACATCGGCATCCTCACCGCGGACGCCGAGATCGGCGCCGATCTGAGCGACTTGTTCAATCAATTGACCGGCTACTCCCACCACGCGGACTACCGGCGACTGCTGGTCGCGCCGCAATCCCTTCGGCGGGGTGTCATCGACCGCATCGAGCGGGAGATCGAGCATCACCAAGCAGGTCGCCCGGCCGGCATCGTGTTCAAGCTCAACAGCCTCGTGGACGAGCAGGTTGTCGACGCGCTCTATTCCGCCAGCCGTACCGGCGTACCGGTCGACCTGCTCATTCGCGGGATGTGCGTCGCGCGGCCGGGCGTGCCCGGGTTGTCGGAGTCGCTGCGGGCCCGGAGCATCGTCGGTCGATTCCTCGAGCATTCGCGAATTCTCTACTTCACCAACGGTAGCGACGACGAGTGCTGGATCGGCAGCGCCGACATGATGCACCGCAACCTGGACCGCCGCGTCGAGGTGTTGATGATGGTGTGCGGCGACACGGCGCGGGGTCAACTGCGCGACACGCTGGAGCTCGC
>JBDSAK010000049.1:0-2887 GCA_039922195.1 Mycobacteriales bacterium | reverse complement strand
GGGCCGGGTGCGCACGCATTCGACGGCCGGGCCCGCCGCTGGAACGCTGCCCACCTCGACGCGTATGCCGCCGCCCTGGCCGCGGGCTCACTCCCGCCAGGGGGTCACGAGCCGATCGACGACGCGGTTGCGGCCGCCGAAACGATCGTGCTCGCCCTGCGCACCGACGACGGCGTCGCGGCCGACGAGATCGACGCCGGCCCGTTTGGCCCGACGATCACCTGGGCGCTCGATGAGGGTCTCGCGTCACGCGACTCTGACGACCGAGTCCGCCTGACGACCCGCGGCCGCCTGCTCTCGAACGAAGTGTTCACGCGCCTGATCTGACACGCGCACAGCGCGTTGACACTGCGTGGGGCTGGCGCTACCATCCTCACCAGATGGTTAGCACTCTAGGCGTGAGAGTGCTAACAGAAGGAGCACACCCGAGTGGTGCGACGCATTCGCCCAGCCCTCGGCCCGCTCGACCTTCGCGCACAGGCGATCTTGCGGGCTGTCATCGAGGAATACGTTCTCACTGCGACCCCGGTCGGTTCACTCGCCCTGGTCGAGAAGTACAACCTGCCCGTCTCCAGTGCGACCGTGCGCAGCGTGCTCGCGGACCTCGAGGCGGCGGGCCTGTTGAGCCATCCCCACACCTCGGCCGGTCGCGTGCCAACGGATCTCGGCTACCGCTATTACGTGGAGTCGATCGTCGAGACCGTTCCGCTGCCGGCGGTTGAGCAGTTGATGATCCGGCACCAGTTCGGCCAGGTGGAATTTGCGAGCGAGCACTGGTTCCGGCTCGCGGCGAGCACCCTCGCCACGGCAACCGGGTCGGCCGGGCTCGCCACCCCGGCCAAGCCCGTCGCGGCACGGCTGCGACGCGTTGACCTCGTGGCCATGCACGACCGGCTCGCCAGCCTGATCCTGGTCCTGCGCGAAGGCACCGTGAAGCAGCAGCTGATCAACTTCGAGCAGGTGCCCGATCGCGAGACGCTCGCCGCGGCTTCCGCGCTCGTGAACGGGCATCTCGCGGACCTGACCGCAGCCCAGATCGAACGGCGCCTGCCGCGGTTCGGCGGCGAGGGCCCGGTCCCGGATCTCACCCGCCGGATCGGCGAGCGCGTCCTGCGCACCATGCGCGCGTTCGATGCTGAGAAAATCGAAGAGCTATTCAGTGATGGCCTGCTCAACGTCCTGGCGGCGCCCGAATTCGCGCAGAGCGACAAGGTCCGACGCGTCTTCTCGGCTCTCGAGAACCGCAGCTACCTCGGCAAGCTTGTCAGCAGCCTCGCAGGCGGCGGTCGAGTCCAGGTCTTCATCGGCGGCGAAAACGTCCCGGTGGAGATGCACGAGGTTTCGCTTGTCCTGGCCCCGTACGGTCAGCCCGGACGTGCGATGGGTGTTGTGGGCGTGCTCGGCCCAACCCGGATGTCCTATTCCCACGCGATCGGCACGGTGAGCTTCGTGTCCTGTCTTCTGAACGAACTGGTGGATCATCTCTATGCATGACCGACAACGCCGCCGGATGCGACCCGGCGGCCCCCTCCCGCTCGAGCGGGAACGTCTCGTACGACCGTTGCCGGGACAACCCCCCGGACCGGACGGCTCGCCGTTCAACGCCGACGCGGCGCAGTCCGCCGGCGGATCACCCGGTCTGGATGCGTTGGCCGGCGCCGGACCCGGAGCAAAGGAATTCCTCACGGTCATCCAGGCCGAGATCGACCGGCTGACCGCCGAGGTCGCGACGGCGCAGAGGCAAACGGCCGAACACCTCGCCACGCTCCAGCGGACCGCGGCCGAATTCGCGAACTACCGCCGCCGCACCATGGAAGAGCGGGAGCGCGAGGCTGGCCTCGCCAGCGAGTACCTGCTGCGCAAGGTCCTGACAATCGCGGACGACTTCGACCGCGCGATCGACGCGCGACCCGCCGATCTGGCGGACAGCCCCTGGGTCGAGGGCATCACCGCCATCGACCGCAAGCTGCGGGGCCTGCTCGAAAGCGAGGGCGTGAAGCCCATCGAATCGGTCGGCCGCCAGTTCGACCCACGCGAGCACGAGGCGATCACCAGCGTGCCCGCAACGGGCCGACCCGACGGCGAGGTCGTGATCGAGGTCCAGCGCGGCTATCGACTCCGCGACCGCGTGCTGCGGCCGGCGCTCGTGGCAGTTGCCGCGGGCGGCGGCGAAGCGCCGACATCAACGACCAATTCCGACGAATCCAGCCAAGAACTGAACGACTGAGGAGCGAAGACACACAGATGGGCAAGATCATCGGCATCGACCTCGGTACGACGAACTCCGTCGTCGCGGTCATGGAGGGCGGGGAGCCCACCGTGATCCCGTCGGCCGAAGGCGGACGAACGATTCCCTCGGTCGTGGCCTTCACGAAGACCGGCGAGCGGCTGGTTGGCCAGCTGGCGAAGCGCCAGGCGGTCACCAACCCCACCAACACCATCTATTCGATCAAGCGGTTCATGGGCCGTCGCTGGGACGACTCGGAAGTGAAGCGCAGCAAGGAACTCGTCCCGTACACCGTCGAGAAGGATCCCAAGAGCGACGGCGTGCGCGTCACGGTCGGCGATGGCAAGAGCTACACGCCGCCCGAGATCAGCGCGATGATCCTCCAGAAGCTGCGCACGGACGCAGAGGCCTATCTCGGCGAGAAGGTCACCGAGGCGGTGATCACCGTGCCCGCGTACTTCGACGACACGCAGCGGCAGGCCACCAAGGACGCGGGGCGCATCGCGGGCCTCGAGGTCAAGCGGATCATCAATGAGCCCACCGCGTCGGCGCTGGCCTACGGCCTCGACAAGAAGGCCGACGAGAAGATCGCCGTCTACGACCTGGGTGGCGGCACCTTCGACATCTCGATCCTGGAGCTCGGCGAGGGCGTCTTCGAGG
>JBDSAK010000048.1:0-15230 GCA_039922195.1 Mycobacteriales bacterium | reverse complement strand
CGAGTAGCGGCGCATCGGCGGAGCGCCAGCGGGCAACGGCAACCGGCTGGCCCACACTCTCCGAAAAGTAGGTCTGCGTCTTCGCGGTCAGCTCGTCGACGTTCATCTGAAAGGCAAACGGGGTGTCGAGCATGACGGCATCGTTTGCTACCCGGGCGACACCCTCGTAGGTGCGCGCAAAGATCTCGCGATGCGTGCGCATCATCGTCGGTGCGGTTTCGCCGGATCCCATGACGACGAGCAAGCTCATGTCGAGTCACCACCGGCACGGGCGTCGAGCGCGAGCAGGTCGTCGGCCACCCGTTGTGGGTGTTGCCCGTGCAGATCGTGGTGGGCGCCGTCGTACCAGGAGATCTGTGCGTCCGGAAGCAAGGTGAGGGCTTCACGGACTGCGGCTGTCCGCTCCGTCTCCGCCTCGGCAGCGGCCGGCATCAGGAGCACCGGTACGTCGACGAGTGGGTAGATCGCCCGCGGGTCGTCATCCCACAGCGATCGCAGGATCTCCCGATGATGCTCACGCGCCAGCCGGTTGCGGACACCGCCGTCAGGGAGCTCGAGGAGGTTACCGAGCGTCGCCTCCACCACGTCCGTGGGCCAGTCGGCGTGCGCCCGGGTGATCCAGCCGCGCACCTGCGACCACCGCGCGCCGTCGAAGGACGGCGGCGCGAGCTGTCGCCAACAGGACTCGAAATCGGGGAATCGGTTGCCGAAGTGGATCCAGCCGCCATCGATGCAGGCCACCGCGGCAACACCCCCGTGCCGCGCCGCAAGCGTCAGGACGACGTTGCCGCCCCACGATTGCCCGGCGACGATGGGCTCACGATCGCCAGTCCAGTCGAGTACGCCGCACAGCTCAGCCAGGTCCGCGGCGGCGCCGGCGGTGGAATGGCCTTCCGGCGCGTCGTCCGATCGGCCGTGCCCGCGCAGGTCGACCGCGGCCACCTCACGGCCGGCGACGACGAGTGCCTTGGCGACGCCATCCCAGAGACGAGCGTTGGAAGCCAGCCCGTGCACGAGGAGAAACGGCCGCCGTCCCGGGTCGGCGCCGCCGCGCCGCAGAGCGAGCCGCGGGCCGCCGCCGGGCAACGGGACGTGCTGCTCGGTCAGCAAGTTGTCGGGCACCCGCCGACCCTATGTCGCGAGCACCAAAACACGCGCCGACGAACGTTTGTGGCCTTCCCGAGCAGTTCAGTTCGGCACCGGCCGATCCACGGCGGCTCTGCTCTATCGTCGGTCTGTGACCGACGACCCGCGCCGGCTCGTCCCGCGCACGGACGACGTACTGGCATCACCACTGCTCACTGCTGCGATGAGCGCGTTGCCGCGGGCCGTCGTGAAAGCCGCAGTTGCCCAGGCGCAGGACCGCGTGCGGCGCGGTAAGCTCGACCCCGCGTCCGTAGCCACTGCTGCCGCCGCTGCACTTCACTCGTCGTCCCTGCGGCGGGTCATCAATGCAACCGGCGTCGTACTGCACACCAACCTCGGGCGGGCGCCCCTGTCGGCGGCCGCGCGTGCCGCGTTGCTCGACGCGGCGGCGTACACCGACGTCGAGTTCGACCTGTCCACCGGCCAGCGGGCGACGCGGGGCCGCGGCGCGATCGCGGCGTTGCTGAGCGCGGTGCCCGCGGCCGGGGATGCGTTGATCGTCAACAACGGCGCCGCGGCGCTGCTCCTGGCGGCGACGGCCCTTGCCGCAGGTCGGGAAATCGTCATCAGCCGCGGCGAGCTGGTCGAGATCGGCGACGGGTTTCGGTTGCCCGAACTGCTCGTCTCGACCGGGGCGCGGCTGCGCGAGGTCGGCACAACCAACCGGACGTCACTGCGCGACTACACGGACGCGATCGGGCCGGAGACCGGCGCTGTCGTGAAGGTCCACCCGTCCAACTTCCAGATCGTGGGATACACCAGCGCGGTGTCCGTGCGCGAGCTCGCCACCCTGGCCGTGCCCGTGATCGTCGACATCGGATCTGGGCTGCTGGCACCCGACCCGCTGCTGCCCGACGAGCCAGATGCCACCTCCTCGCTGCACGCCGGCGCCGCGCTCGTGACGGCGAGCGGCGACAAGCTGCTCGGTGGCCCGCAAGCCGGGCTGGTGCTGGGTGACGTCGGGCTCGTGCAGCGACTGCGTCAGCACCCGCTCGCCCGTGCGCTGCGGGCCGACAAGCTGACCTTGGCCGCGATCGAGGCGACGGTGCGGGCAGCGAACACGCCGACGTACGACTCGTTGCACGCGGATCCGGCAGTGTTGCACTCGCGCGCCGAGCAATTGGTGCTGGCGCTGGTTGCGGCAGGTATTGACGCGCGCACCGTCGGATCTGCCGGCGCCGTCGGCGGGGGCGGCGCGCCCGGCGTCGAACTCGCCGGATCGGCGGTCAGCCTTCCGTCGTCGTACGCCGCACCCTTGCGAGACGAGGCAATCGTCGGGCGCACGCTGCACGATCGCTGCCTGCTCGACCTGCGGTGCGTGCCGATCGAATCGGACGAAGCAGTTCTCGCCGCGGTGCTGGCGGTCGCCACGTGCATGTCGTAGCAACCGCCGGTCACGTGGACCACGGGAAGTCGACGCTCGTGCGCGCACTCACCGGGATGGAGCCCGACCGCTGGGCGGAGGAACAGCGACGCGGGATGACCATCGATCTCGGCTACGCATGGGCCGAGTTGCCCGGCGGTGCGACTATCGCGTTCGTCGACGTGCCTGGCCATCAACGGTTCATCGCGAACATGCTGGCGGGAGTCGGGCCCGCTCCGGCCGTCCTGTTCGTGGTCGCCGCGGACGAGGGCTGGTCGCGGCAATCCGCCGAGCATCTCGCCGCACTCGATGCGCTCGGGGTTGCGCACGGCGTGCTCGCAATAACGCGCTGCGACCTTGCCGATCCCCTTGCCGCACAAGAGGAATCGCTCGCGAACATCGCCGATACGTCACTCGGCGCGCTGCCGTGGGTAGCGGTGTCCGCGGTGACCGGGGCCGGTCTGGGCGAGTTGCGTAGCGCACTCGCGCTGTTGCTCGCGCGGCTGCCCCAGCCTCCGAACACAGACCGGGTGCGGCTATGGGTGGACCGGTCGTTCACGATCCGCGGCGCGGGCACGGTCGTCACCGGCACCTTGCAGGCCGGGGCGCTGATCGCAGGTGAGCGGCTGGCCCTGGCATCTACCGGTCAACACCTGCGCGTCCGTGGCCTCGAAACGCTGGGCGTGGCGCAGGACGCGGTCACCGCGGTTTCCCGAGTGGCTGTGAATGTCAGCGGCGCCGCCGGCAAGATCGGCCGGGGGGACGCGTTGCTGACGTTCGCGCAGTGGCGGGCGACGAGCGAAATAGACGTCCGTCTTCGCGGTCGGGCGCCGCATAGTCGCCTGCCCCGCGAGCTGCTGCTGCACATCGGTACGGCCGCCGTCGCGGTGCACGTGCGGCCGTTGGGACCAGACGCGGCGCGGCTGACGTTGCAGCGCCCACTACCTCTGCAGAACGGTGACCGCGGCGCCTTGAGCAACCCCGGTCAGCAGCACATCGCCGCGGGCGTCCTGATCCTCGATGCCGCGCCAGCGGCGTTGACCCGGCGCGGTGCCGCGGGTGCCCGGGCCACCGCCCTCGCGCAGTTCGATCGGCCGGATGCAAACGCCGAGGTGGCGCGCCGCGGGGTCGTGAGTGCACAGCTGCTCGTCGAACTGGGTTGCGGCACCGTGCGGAACAGCGACCAGGTACGGCGCGCAGCGCACTGGCTCGTGTCGATCGAGACGTGGCGGCGGTGGGCCGCTGCCCTCGAGGCCGAAATCGACCGGGTGCACGCCGAACAACCGCTTGCCGCGGGTCTTCCACTCGACGCCGCAGCGCGCGCTGTCGGCCTGCCGGATCGCGCTGTCCTGCAGACATTGGTCGCCGAGAACGACAGCCTGGAGATCTCGGGCGGATGGGTGGGCCGGCGCGGTAGGACCGTGCAACTGCCCGCCGCGGTCGAGCGGCTGCTCGAACGACTTGCCACCACGCCGTACGACGCCCTGAGCGCCGCCGAGTTGGCGTCGGAAGGCCTGACCGCACAGGCGCTTGCGGCGGCCGAGCGGGCGGGCAGAATCGTCCGGCTGCCTGACGACGTCGTCCTCACGCCGGAGGCGATCGACGCAGCAGTGCGGGCATTCGCCCTGTTGCCGCAGCCGTTCGAGCTCGCGAGTGCACGGGCAGCGTTGGCGTCGACTCGACGCGTCACGCTTGCCGTGCTTCACCACCTCGACGCGGCCGGACGCACGCACCGCGACGTGGAACTGCGCCGAACCGTCCGCTGATCAGCTGCGGAAAATCCAGACCGACGTACCGATTGTCAGCAGGTCGTACTGCCGGTTCTGCGCGGGGTTGGTCACCCGGATGCAGCCGTGGCTCTGCGGGCTGGTGGGCACCGACTGCGAGCCGTGGATGGCGAACCCGCCGTAGAAGTACGCCGGACGGTAGAGCTCACCGAGACGGCTGACGCGAATGCCGTTGATCTTGCGCTGGATGCGGAAACGGCCCTCCGGGGTGTCGGCTTTGTACCGGACGCCCTCGTCCATGTAGAAGTAGCCGCCGCCGGAGGAGATGTCGAGCACCCGGGTGACCACACCGTTCGTGCCGGCGATCAGGACCTGCTTGGTCAGGTCGATCTCGATCTGGTTGCCGGACTTCTTCTCGCGCAGCGCCGCCGGGATCGGCCGGCCGAGGCGGGCCCGGGTGGGTCCGTCGACGACTCCGGTTCGCTTGAGTCCGTTGACCTTCTGGAACGGCACCAGCGCGTGCAGGGTGTCGTAGCCGAAGATTCCATTGATCGCGCCGACGTCGTACTTGAGCGCCGCGAGCTGCTGCTGCAGCGCGAGGACGTCGCGGCCGCTCATGCCCGGTCGCAGCGTGCGCGGGCTGACGGTGATGTGCGTGATCGCCGACGTCACGCTCAGGTGGTCACTGTCGGCGGGCTTGTGCACGCGGTAGTCGAACTCGCCGGTCGATGCGTTGACGACCGTGAGGCGGTAGCTGCCGTCGTCGCGCATTCGCGACGACGCCACGGACTGCCAGACACCGCCCTTGCCCCTGCGCTGCAGGTAGATCGCCTGTCCGGCGTGCGGCGGATGCACCGCTCCGACGACGACGATCGGCTGGTCGGTGCCGACAAACACACTAGCGAACTTCGCCGTCAGCGCCGGCGCGACCAGGGTGATCGGCATGTTGCTCTCGGTCGCGCCGTAGAAGACGTTCGCCTTGTGCAGCACCTGGAAATCGCTGTTGGCGCGAGGCGAGAAGCTGACGTCGGCAGTGCCGTCCACAGCGGTTTTGACCCGGCCGACCAGACCCCATGCCGCCGTCGCACCGGCGCGCGCGTAGAACTCGACTATCTCGTCCGCGATCGGTCTGCCGTCGTCGGCCCTCAGCAGTTCGGCGTGCAGCACAGTGCTCTGGCCGTAAGCGACGCGCGCCAGGCTGCTGCTGGCAGTCAACGAGGTCGCGGCGGCCGGCACTGGCGTCACGCCGACCAGGGTCGCTGCGGCGCTGTAGTTGCCGGACAAGTCGACCGTGTAGATCGCGTAGTTGACCGGCGTCCCGTTCACCGGGCCGGCGGCGTCGACGAACGTGGTGCCCCGGCCCGCGTGCAGCGTCAGACCCTCGCTACCGGTGGGCGTGATCGTGGAGCCGGTGTAGCGCCGCACGATCACCTCGGACCAGTCCGCCGGCATCGTCGGGTAGGTCCAGGTGAGATAGACCCGCTGGTCGGCAGGTCGGGCAGTGAACGAGGCGACCGCGGGCGGCGGCGTGGTGTCCGCGACCTGCGCGAGCGCCGGGGTGGCGCCGAAGACCGACGCCGCAATGACGCTGCCGGCAAGGGCTGAGAATCGACCGCGGGCCACGACGGTGCTCCTACGTTTTCGTGCGCATGAAGGGGTGCGCGACAGGCGACCGACCACATGGCGGGACGCGGCGTGCCCTTACGGGCTCCCGCCATTCTACGTGACGTCCCGGGTCTGGGGCCTCGAACGTGACAAATGACCATTTAGCCGCACAGACTCAGCCGATGATCAGGTCGTTGAGCGCGCGGCGCCGGGCGTTCTACGCGGGCCTGGCGCTCGTCGCTGTCGTGGTGGCCGCGGTGGTTGCCGTCGCGACCCGCAGCCCGTCGCGGACGCGGGCGATCGGCGTACCGATCGTCGTGGTCGCCGGGTACGGCGGCAGTGCCGGCTCGGTGGACGGGCTGGTCGCTGCGCTCAGGCAGTCTGGACGCACGGTCACCGTCGTCGTCGGTGCCGACTCCGGACGGGGGCCCATCGCTGCTTCCGCGGCCCGGCTCGATGCGGCAATCGACGACCTGGCGACGGGCGAGGTCGACCTGGTCGGCTACTCCGCCGGTGGCGTGATCGTGCGCTTCTGGACGTCGCTTCAAGGCCGCAGCGCCCGGCCGCGGCGGATCATCACGGTCGGTTCGCCGCACCACGGCACGGCGCTCGCCGACAGCCTGACCGGCTTATCGCCCACGGACTGCGTGGCGGCGTGCGCCGAGCTCAGGCCAGGTTCCGCTCTGCTGCGCGGACTCGCGGCCGGCGACGAGACACCAACGGACGCCGAGTGGACGTCGATCTGGACCGCCGACGACGAGACCGTCGTGCCGCCGCAGACCGCGGTGCTCGCCGGTGCCCGCAATATCCGGCTGCAGGACCGGTGCCCGGCCCTGCGCGTGTCGCATTCCGGCCTGGTGACCGACGCGCGGGTGCTGCGGCTCATCGTCAGTGCCGTGGACTTCGGTGCTGGCGAGCCGGGTGCTGGCGACCCGGGGGCTAGCGAGCCGGCACCGGCAGCCAACTGCTAGCTGGTGACGTCCTTCGACGCGAAGTTCGCCCACGCCGCTGCGAGCAGCACGGCGACATAGACGGCTTGGAGCGCAACCCCGCGCTGGATGTTGCGCCAGAAGATCGGCTCGCGGAACAGGTCGACGAACGCGAGCCAGTAGCGCGTCGGGAGGTATGGCCGGATCGAGGCCGCGGCGTCGAGGACGTCGAGCACCTGCGACGCGATGAGCACGGCGAGTGCACCGAGAGCGGCGGCGAGCGGTGAGTCGGTGAACGTCGAGAGGAACAGCGCGACGGCCGCGACCCCGAGCATCGACCATGCGACGTACGAGACGGTCAGAACGATGCGCAGCCCGGCGTCGTCAGCAGGCAGCACCGGGCCGGATACCGACGGCACGGGATGCACTCCGAAGAGCTGCATGCCGAGCAAGTACGACGTACCGGCGACGAAGACGACGGCCATGACGATGAAGATGGCGACCACCGAGAGCTTCACCCAGAGCAACTTCGTGCGGCTGACCGGCCGGACGAGTAGATAGCGAAGCGTGCCTTGCTGCGCCTCTCCGGCGATCGAGTCGCCCGCGACGACGGCGACGGCGACGGGCAAGAAGATCGGGAGCACGAGCGCCAACGCGGCCGCCGGAAGCAGGGCGCCGTTGTTGAGGACAGCCGACAGGAACGGCGGGCCCTCGCCCGGTCGCGGGCCTACCTCCGTCACCTTGAGGAAGATCGCCACAATCGCGGGCAGTCCGGCAAGCAGCACCAGGGTCACCCACGTCCGGGGACGGCGCAGCAGCTTGCGCATCTCAACCGCGAACACGGCCCACCTCCAGTACGTCGGCTTCTGCGTCAGCCTCCACGCTGTGGACGGATTCGCCGGTGCGATCGAGAAAGACGTCTTCGAGAGTCGGCCGCTCGACGACCAGCTCGTCGACAGCGACACCCCCCTGCACGAGGCGCGCATTGAGATCGGATGCGGCGAGGCCGTCGAGCTGCACGATGAGCACGGAGCCGTCGACCTCGAGGACATGAGCCGTGCCCGTCGCGGCAACCACGTCGCAGGCGAGCTGCGTCTGCGGTGTGGTCACCCGCAGCCGGCCCGTCGGGACCAGCAGGTCGTCGACGCGGGCCTGCTCGACGAGGCGGCCGCGGTGGACGATGGCGGCGCTCGTGCAGAGCGCTTCCACCTCGGCGAGCAGGTGGCTCGAGAGGAACACCGTCGTGCCCTGCTCGTTGAGGGCGGTCAGCAGGTCGCGGACCTCGCGAATGCCGGCCGGGTCGAGGCCGTTCGTCGGCTCATCGAGCACCAGCAACTCGGGGGCTCGCAGCAGGGCGGCAGCAAGGCCGAGCCGCTGGCGCATGCCGAGCGAATACGCCTTCACCGGTCGCGCGCCGATGGCGTCGAGACCGACCTGCTCGAGTACACCGTCGACCCGGGTCTTGCGCGTACGCCGGCCACCGCCGGGCCCGGCCTGATCGATGAGGGAGAGATTGACCCGGCCGGACAGGTGCGGCACGAACGCCGGGCCCTCCACGAGCGCACCCACCCTGGGCAGTGCGTGCTTGGCCGCCCGCGGCATCGGGTGCCCGAGCAGCTCGACGCGTCCCGCGCTCGGATACACCAGGCCGAGCAGCATGCGCACCGTCGTCGTCTTCCCCGACCCATTCGGTCCCAGAAAGCCGTATCGCTCACCCTGCGGGACGTCGAGATTCAGGCCGTCGACTGCGAGGACGCCGCCGGCGTACCGCTTGGTCAGCCCTTCGGTCCGGATAACCGACGTCACCTGCCGGCTACCCCCTCGGCGACGAGGCCGGCCGCGAGCCGCTCCAGCTCAGCGACAGACACCGCGCCCGACAGCAGATAGCCGTAGCCTGGCCGGCCCGGCGGCACGACGACGAGCGCGTTGAGCACGGGGGCCGTGATGACAGTGACGGTGCCGTAGGGCCGCTCCGTCGGGGCAATCACATCGTCGAGCGCGCGCTCGGCTCGGCGCAGCTGCCGACCCGGTAGCACCAGGACTGCGACGACGTCGTACCCCGAGCCGTAGGTCCCACCGGCCCGCCCGACAGCGCTGCGCCGAGGCGTGCCCCCTGCGGCGGCCGGCAGGACAAACGGGGAAAAGGTGCCGATGAATCTGGCGATGTCAGGCGCGTCGACGTAGTCGGTGCGCACGTCGGAAGCGGGGACGAACTCCAGGGCCTGGCTCGTCGGCGCCTGACGCGAGTACTCCAGGAACCCGGTGGTGATCGCGGCGTAGGAGCTGCCCCTTTCGGTGACCTCGACGCGCAGCGGCACGCCGGTGCCCGGATCGGCCCAGATGTCGACCCGGCCGATGGTCGTCGCGACCGAGCGAGCCGTGATCCGCAGGCCGGCCGCGCTGATGCCGGCCACCCGGCGGGAGCGCAGCGCCGTGATCTCGTCGGACCGAGCCGCCGCGGCGAGGCGCCGGCCGAGCTCCGTCGGCAGCAGATCGCTGGGCCTGGCCAGCCGCACCTCTGATTCGCCCCGTTGCCGGGTGACGCGACGCTCCCCGGAGTCCCAGGCCACGAGCCCTTGGGCGTCGCGGTACATGCCGCGCTCACCCGCGAGGCCGAGCGCGTCGACCCGCCAGTGCCGGCCGGCCGCCCACCAGACCCGCATCCTGGTCGTCTCGCCGAGCAGGTCGAGCACTGCGTCGATCTGCGGTACGCCGGGCAGCCCGATCCGGGCGGTCGACTCCGCATATCCGGAGTGCGGTACCTCAGCGGAGGCCACGATGAGCTCGAGCAGCTCGCCCGGCGGCACCGCGGCATCGGCCGCCGGCAGGCGCCCGACCGCGTACGGCGTACCGCACAGCACTCCGACAGCGCCCGCGACAGCCGACCACCGCCTCAGCGCCCCTGGACCCCGCCCGAACCTGCCCACCACCACACGGTACGTCCCCACGTCGTCGCGGGCGGCTCCGATCCGCAGCGAGCGGCGTCAGCGAAAACTTGCCGTATGCCGGGTGCGGTCCGAATTGGCTGGGTAAGGCCAGGAACAGCACTCGCCCGGGACCACTCCGCCGCAACCGCTGGGATCTGCACCGTGTCACTCCATGACGACGCGCTTCGGGCGGCCACGCACCTGCCGCCGGCTCGCCAGTCCCCGCGGGCGGCGCGACGCTTCGTCGGCGACATGTTGCGCCGCTGGCACTTCGACTCGGCTGTGGAGCGCGCTCAACTCCTGACGAGCGAATTGGTCACGAACGCCGTCCTGCACGCGGGCACCGAGGTGCAGGTCGTGCTCGAGGCGTACGCCGATACCGTGCACGTCGAGGTCATCGACCTCACCCATGTCCCACCGGTCGCCCGGTACACGCCGTACGACGATCTGCAGACCGGCCGTGGCCTGCTGCTGCTGGACAGTGTGGCTTCGTCGTGGGGCGTGGACCCGCGCGAAAGCGGCAAGTCGGTGTGGTTCGACCTCGAGGCCAAGCGCACCGCCGATCCCCGCCCGTGACGCCGTTACGGCGTCAGTCCGGCAACGTCAGTCGATGCGAACGCTCGAGGAACAACAGGGTCACGCCGTGCACCGTCGCACCGGGCCCGAGCAACGGCGTGACACTTAGGGTGAACCCCGCAGGGGCCTGATTCGGGCGCGCCACGGTCACGGCTGCGTCGTCCGACACCTCACCGCGCAGCCCCGCGTCGATGCGGCCGGTCAGCTCCGAATGCGGGAAACCGAGGTCAAGCTCCCCCAACAGGCTGCGCATGGCGGTCCGCCGCGGGATTCCCCAGATGAGCTCGGCCTGTGCATTCCAGACGCGGACAGCCCACGTCCGATCGATCACGACCACCGCGCCGCGCAGGCTGGTCAAGACGGACTGCAGAAACACTGCGACGACATTCAGCTCGTCGGTGCGCTGACGCAGCTCGTCGGCGATCGAACGAAGCTCGTCGTTGTCCCGTAGCAGCGCGTCATTGTGGTTTTGCAGTCCGGCCTCAACGCCGATCGCGGCGTTGACGGTGACCGATGCGCCGACCACCGACCCGATGTCGTTCTTCATCGGGACGATCCCACCGCTCAGCCGGCGCGCATCGCCGTCGAGGGGCACCCAGCGCTGGCCCTCGAAGATGACATGGGCATCCGCCGAGCAGGCCCGGTCCACCAGCGCCAACAGCGCGGACGCCGAGTCGGGGGAGACCAGCTCGCTGAACGGCGTCCCGCCCGCGTCCGGCCGCACGCCCAGCAGATCCGATGCCAGGGGGGTGGCCGTGAGCAGCCGGCCGTCTCGTGCGACGACAAACTCCGTCAACGGCGAGCCTGCTGCTTCGGCCGGCCCGCCGTCGAACGGGTCACGATCGCCTGGATTGCTCACGAGTCCGTCGTGCCCCCATCCACCTGGCGCGACACCAGCCGTGAGCGAACGGCTAAGGCCGGGGCCCGGCCGCGGGTGGTGCGCCCTGGTCGCCAGGAGGCGCGAAGCCGCCCGGCGAGCCTAGACGTTGCAGGTCTTCACGCGACAGGTCGATCGTGTGGTCAGCGGGCGCCGTGTAGGCCGACGGGGGCATCGGCGCGCCGGTCCGCGGGCGGTCTCCGGCGGCGCCGAACTGCTGGTCGGGGTAGGGCTGGGCGGCGTACTGCTGCGTGGGCTCCGGCTGCCGCTGCTGCTGCGCCGCCGCCTGGGCGGCCAGCGCCTGCTGGGCCAGCTCACGCTGCGCCCGCGCGTGGGCCTCCGCGGCGCGCTGCTCCTTGGCGGCGCGGGCGAGCTCCTTGACCTTCGGCGCCTCGGCGTCAACCGTGCTCAGTGCGCGCTCCCAGCGCGCACGCATGGGCGCGATGCCACCACCCCCGACCGCGACGATGGTGACACCGACGAGCGCGGCCAACACCGCGTAGTACAGGCCGGTGACGATCGCCGGGGCGATCTCCAGCTGCGTCAACGCCATGAAGATGCCGGTCACGAGGATCGCACCTGAGGCGATGGTCGCGAGCAGTCCGCCGTACGACAGCCCACCGAGCGCACTGGACACGATGTCCTTGACCCAGCTGGCGACAGCAGCCGCGATGAGCACGATGACAATGGCGACGACGAGCTTCGGGATGAATGCCACCACTCCATCGAGCATCTGGCTCACGGCGTTGTCGCCGCCGAAGACGCCGAATGCGAGGACGAGGGTGAGGAGCGCGCCTGCGTAGTAGGCGAGCTTGCCGGCGATTTGGCTGGCGTCGTACCGGGACCTCGACCTCGCATGCCGGACGACGCCCCGCTGCACGAAACGATCGAAGTTCGCGCGTTGCAGAAGCTTGGTCACCGCCTTGCCGACTGCCTTCGCCACGAGGAAGCCGACGACCAGGATGACGAGGAAGGCGAGCACTTTCGGCACCGCCTCCATGAACGTCGACCAGGCGTTCTCCACTCCGGCTTCGTATTCGATGGCGACGATCATTGCCCCTCCTCGGTGCTGCACAGGTAGACGCGACACCGGTGCCGCGCGCCTCCGGTCTACCCGGCTCCTGGCTATACACGCCTCGTAGGTGCTGCGCATGCCAGCGGCCACCTGAACGGTGCTTAGTACGGTGGGTGGCGTGAGCGACAAGATCGTGGTGCCCGCCCGTTTCCATGGGCCTGACGGCAGCGGCAACGGCGGCTACGTCGCTGGGTTGCTCGCCCGGCAAACGGTCGGGCCGTGCGAAGTAACATTGCGGCTCCCACCGCCGCTGGAGAAGCCCCTCGACGTACGGCGCGGCGCCGCGGGAGTTGACCTCTACGACGGCGCAAGCCTGGTGGCGCAGGCGATCGCGGCGGACCTGGGTGACGTCGCGATGCCCGAACCCGTCGACGTCGATACGGCCACTGCGGCGACAGCGGCGTACGCCGGATACCTCCGGCACCCGTTCCCGCGCTGCTTCGTCTGCGGGCCGGAACGGCCGGACGGGCTGCGGATCTTCGCGGGGCAGGTCAGCGGTCGCGACGTGGTCGCGTCCCCGTGGACGCCAGCGATGGAGTTCGCCGATGCGGACGGCTACGTGCGCGAGGAGTTCGTGTCGGCGGCGCTCGATTGCCCGGGGGCGTGGTCGCTGGAAATCAATCCCGGACGGCCGCTCGTTCTCGGCCGGTTCGCCGTCCGGCACGACCGGCGCGTGGTCGCTGGTGTCCCTTACGTCGCGATCGGCTGGCCCTTGGCGGTCGAGGGCCGCAAGCTCTTCGCCGCAACCGCCCTGCTCGACGCAGCCGGCGCACCCGTGGCCGTCGCGAAGGCGACCTGGATCGCGATCCGGACAGACGACCCCGAACTCAGTTGAGCACACCTGCCCGCGACGGTGGCCAGACGATGACGAATGCCTTGCCGACCACCCGGTCGATCGGCACGGTGCCGTGGACGCGCGAATCGGACGAAGCGCTGCGGTGGTCGCCCATCAGCCAGAGCTCGCCTGCCGGCACGACGGTATCGAACTCGGAGTGGTTGTCCTCGTAGACGTACGGCTCGTCGAGCGCGACGCCGTTTACAGTGACGCGACCCTCGGCGTCGCAACAGGCGACCGTCTCCCCTGGCAGACCGATGACCCGCTTGATGTAGTCCTTCGGGCCGAACGATCCGGTGCCGTCGAACACCACGATGTCGCCGCGATCGGGGTCGCCGAAGCGCGCGCCGAGCTTCCACACGAGAACCCGATCGTTGTTGCGGCACCCCTCACACCCCCGGAGCGTCTTCTCCATGCTCTCCGACGGGATGTAGAACGCCTGCACCAGGAAGGTGCGGATCAGCAGGGACAGCGCAATGGCGATGAGCACCAACACCGGCAGCTCATGCCAGGACGACTTCTTCTTCCGCTTGACACCGTCGCCGGCGAGCTCGGGCGCGTCCGGCGGAACGTCGTCGCCGGGTCGCGAGCCGGTCGCCAGCGTGTCTTTGGGCTCGTCGCCTTCGTCAGTCACGACGCCCACTCTGACACGACGACCGACGTAACGCAGGTCACGCGTGCGGGTCCCGCGCGTCGTAGTGCAGGAAACGGCGGCCCAGTGCGGCCGCAATCGCGACGCCGACAATGCACGCCACGCCGCCGCTGACGACCGAGACAGTGGCGCCGAACAGGTGGTCGACGGCGCCCGCTTCCAGGTCTCCGAGCCTGGGACCGCCGGCGACGACGACGATGAAGACCCCGTTCAGCCGCCCGAGCAGTGCTGGTGGCGTCGCGACCTGCAGGATGGCGGTGCGATACACGGCGCTCACCATGTCGGCGAAACCGGCGGCAGCCAGGAAGATGCAGCCGATCCACAGCCAGGACGACAGGCCGAAGCCGACGACCGCCGCGCCCCAGCCGACGATCGCGACAACCACCGCGAGGCCCTGCCGGTTGATGCGGCCGATCCAACCGCCGAGCAGGGCGCCCACGAACGCACCCACGGCCGGGGCGGCGTACAGCAGGCCGGTGGCTCTGTCGCCGCCGCCGAACCTTTCCCGGGCCAGCTCGGGGAAGAGTGCGCGCGGCATCCCGAACACCATCGCGATGATGTCGACGACAAACGTCATCAGGACGGCGGGCCGCCCACGCAGGAATCGGAAGCCCTCGAGGACCGACGCTGCACCCGCCTTCGTGCCCCCGCCGGCAATGGGCAGCTGCGGCAGGGCGATCGCCGCGACGATCGAGGCGACGAAGGACAGGGCGTCGACGGCGTACACCAACTCCACTCCCCCGATACCGATGATGACCCCGGCGAGCAGCGGCCCGACCACCATGCCGAGGTTGAACACGACCTGGCCCAGGGCCGCCGCGGGGGCCAGCTGGTCCGGCGGCAGCAGCAGCGGCGCGATCGCCCGCCGCGTCGGCATGTCGACGGCGACGACCGCGCTCATCAGCGCCGTCAGCGCGTAGAGCAGCCAGATATTGCGGTTGCCGGCGAGCGCCTGCACGACGAGCAGCACACTTGCACCGGTCATCAGTAGCTGGGTCGTGATGAGCAGCTTGCGGCGCTCGACCGCGTCGGCGATGGCGCCGCCCATCAAGCCGAACGCGATCAGCGGCACCAGCGTGACCAGGCCGAGCAGCCCCACGAAGAACGACGATCCGGTGATGTCGTAGACCTGAACAGGGATCGCGACCATCGACATCGACGATCCGATGATCGAGATGCTGTCGCCGATCCAGACGCGGCGGTAGGCCGGCGATGTGCGCAGCGGACTGATGTCGATGGCCAGCCCGCGCGCGCGACTCACCCAGCGGGCGCCCTGCCGGGCCTCCTCCTCGACCGGTACGAGCGGGTCGATGCCGCTGTCGTCGCTCACGGTGCCAGGCGTTCGACGACCCAGCCGCGCTGGGTACGCCGGTAGCGCAGCCGGTCGTGGGTGCGGTCGGCGCGCCCTTGCCAGAACTCGATGGTCCTGGGCAGGACGCGGATGCCGCCCCAGTGCGGCGGGATCGGTACGTCGGCGCCGGCGTACCGCTGCTCGATCTCCCGGCGACGGGCCAGCAG
>JBDSAK010000047.1:0-5363 GCA_039922195.1 Mycobacteriales bacterium | reverse complement strand
GGCGGCTCAGGGATGAGCTTGAGCGTCGGCAGGGCGTCGACGAAGGGCTTCATCTGGTCGAGCGGAACGTTGTTGAACTCCTTCGTCCAGGAGATCGACTCGTCCAGAGTCGCCTGATCGAAGATCGGGGTCTGCGGCGTGCCGACCGGCTGCTTCGCCTCGTTGTCGAGCTTCGCCTTGGCGATCGCCGCTTCCTTGTTGGTGAACAGGCCGAGGTACTGGTAGTTGATCCAGTTGACAGCGGCCTGCTTCTCCGCGTCGCTCGCGCCGGCCACGACTACGGTGAGCGTGCCACCGGTCAGCGTGCCCGCGTCGGGGTTGCTGGTGTCGACCGGAAGCGGCGCCAGGCCGTAGGTCTTCGGGTCGACCTTGAAGCTGCTTACCAGGTTGTTGTAGACGTTGGCACCCTGGGTGTACATGCCGAACTTGCCGGCACCGAAGGCCTCGTTGCTGGTCGGCCAGTCGTACGTGAACGTGGCACCCATCGAGTCATCTTCAAAGCGCATCGCCTTGAGGTATTCGAGGATCTTCTTCGTTTCCGGCGTGTTGATCGTCGCGGTGGCCTTGCCACTGGCGTCGATGGTCTCCATCCGGCCACCGAGGCTGTATACCGCGGTGGTCAGCTGCCAGCCACCAGTGTTGTTCGAGCTCATCATGACGTAGCCGGGCTTGCCGGTCTTGTCCTTGATCGTCTTGGCGTAGGTGCGGACTTCGTCCCACGTCGTCGGCGGCTTCTCGGGATCGAGGCCAGCGGCCTTGAACAGCTCACGGTTGTAGTGGAAGCCGTTCGCGTACGCCTCGGTCGGCATGGCGAAGATGTTGCCCGACTCGTCCTGCGCCGCGGCGAGGATGGACTTGTTCCACTTGTCGCCGTACGGCAGCGTCTTGACCGCAGCGGTGATGTCAGAGACCTGCTTGCGGGCAATCAGGATGCGGCCGTCGGTGAACGGCACCTGGAAAACCGTCGGGACCTGCTTGCCGGCGAGCAGCGCCGGGAAGGTCGCCGCGTCCCAGGCGAACTCGCGGGGGTCGAGCTTGATGTTCGGGTTCTTCGCCTCGAATGCCTTGACCCGCTCGGCGAACGCCTTCTTGGCGTCGTCGCCGGCGTCCGGGCGGGTGGAGAACACGGAGAGCTTGACGTTTTCCTGAACCGGCTCGGCGGGAGCGGTGCTGCTCGGTTCGGCGGACGGGGCGGTGCTCGAGCTCTTGTCCGGCGCAGCCGACGACGGCGCGCTTGAACTCGAGGATGCGCTCGAGGGCGCGACGGGCGCGGAACTCGACGACTTGGCGTCGTCCTTCTTGTCGTTACAGCCGGCCATCAAGAGCAGGGCGACCGCGGCAGCGATCGCACCGCCCGACGACGTGCGGACAGACCTCATCGTTACTCCTTGTCTGCGGGACGCGCACGGTGCGGTCCCTGGTGGTGTGCAGCGGCGAGACCAGACGGCACCGCAGCGAAGCCGAGCCGGCTGACCGACGTGCGAACAGCTGTTCCGGATCTGGATTTGGTGCAGCGGACGGTACTGCTGGCTACACATGCACGCAAGGACTTGACAGAAGTTCCTTAGATATTGACATCCAAACGTGACAAGGCTCGGTCGGAGCCCCGAGCGAAGTGCGGTGAGTCCGGGGCACGGCGTCGCCAGGAGGGGCGTCCGGAGAAGACGGGCCGCGCTGGGAGGAGCCGGCTGGGGGGCGGGTACTTAGCTGGGTACGGCGCCGGTCGTCGCCCGGACGACGAGCTCGGGCTCGAAGAGCAACTCGTGCGGGGCGGTCGAGGCGCCCTCGATCTGGTTGACCAGCAGCGTGACCGCCGCGCGGCCCATGGCCTCGATCGGCTGCCGGATCGTGCTCAGCGGCGGGTCGGTGCAGCTCATGAGAGCGGAGTCGTCGAAGCCGACCAGGGAGAAATCACGCGGCACGTTCATGCCGGCCCGCCGGGCCGCCTTGATGCCGCCGAGCGCCATCGGGTCGCTCGCGAAGAGCACGCCGGTGCAGCCGCGCGCGATGAGCTGGGACGTGGCGAGCTGGCCGCCCTCGAGCGTGAACATCGAGTGCTCGATCGCCTCGTCGGTGTCGAGACCGGCCTCGCCCGCCAGGCGCAGGAACGCGGCCAGCTTGCGGTTGGACGGAACATGGTCGAGCGGGCCGAGAACCATTCCCAGCTTCTCGTGTCCGAGGGAGCGCAGATGGGCAAAGGCTAGTTCGACGGCCGCGATGTCGTCGGTCGAGACCGTCGGGAAGTTCAGCCGCTCGACCGCGGCGTTGACGAGCACGACAGGGATGCGACGTTCGTGCAGCTGCTCGAAGTGGGCGTGGGAGGCATCCATTTCTGCGTGCGCGCCCCCGAAGAACACCATGCCCGACACCTGTTGCTGCAAGAGCATCGAGACGTACGCCGGCTCGGACATGCCACCAGCGGTGCTCGTGCACAGCACCGGGGTGAGTCCGCGCTGCACGAGGCCGCCGCCCACGACCTCGGCGAACGCCGGGAAGATCGGGTTCTGCAGTTCGGGCATCACCATGCCGACGAGCCGGGCCCGGTCGCCGCGCAACTGGGTCGGGC
Source organism: Mycobacteriales bacterium (assembly GCA_039922195.1). Taxonomy (GTDB): domain Bacteria; phylum Actinomycetota; class Actinomycetes; order BP-191; family BP-191; genus JBDTYE01. The sequence goes on along the minus strand of JBDSAK010000047.1, from coordinate 2,797 downwards.
GTTCGTAGCCCATGACGTCGAGGGCGCTGAGGATCGTTGCTCTCGTGGCGTCGGACACGCCGGGTTTGCCGTTGAGCACCCGGCTGACGGTCGCCTCGCTGACGCCGACCTTCTTCGCCACCTCGCCCAGTCGCCGTGTCATGTCGGATACCGTACAACCATTGCCGCAAAGCTTGCGCGAACTTGCGTAGGCAACTCGCGTTCCCTGGTGCCGGCCGAGACGTCACGCAAACCACGTCGTGAGACTGCAAAAGATTTGCGAAGTTTAGCCAATCTCTTGCATCGCTCGGGTTTCCCGCCTAGGTTCGCTGCACCCCACCGCGCCGATCGGCGCGACACGCACCATCTTCGGGCTTCGCCCCTGGACGAAGGGTCACGTCTTCCGTGAGCGCCTCCACGATCGGCACGTCCACCCAGGTCGAGCGCGCGCCGGTGGGCGAGGCGCTGCCAGGAGAGTGGTGGCGCACTGCGGTGGTCTACCAGGTCTACCCGCGCAGCTTCGCCGACGGCAACGGCGACGGGATCGGCGACATCGCCGGTTTGCGTGGGAAGCTGGGTTATCTGCAGCAGCTGGGCGTCGACGCTCTGTGGATCAACCCGTGGTACCCGTCGCCGATGTCGGACGGTGGCTACGACGTCATCGACTACCGCGACATCCACCCCGACTTCGGCACCCTGGCCGAGGCCGAGGCGCTCATCGAGGAGGCGAACGCCGCCGGGATCCGCATCATCATCGACGTCGTCCCCAACCATTGCTCCGAGGCGAATGTGTGGTTCCAGGCGGCCCTTGCCGCGGGACCTGGCTCCGCGGAGCGCGAGCGCTTCTGGTTCCGCCGGGGACGCGGTGAGCATGGCGACATCCCGCCGAACAACTGGAAGTCCATCTTCGGCGGCGACGCGTGGACGCGCACCACCGACGCGGACGGCACTCCCGGCGAGTGGTACCTGCACTTGTTCGCTCCGGAGCAGCCGGACTTCAACTGGAACAACCGCGACGTCCACCAGGAGTTCGAGGGAGTCCTGCGGTTCTGGTTCGACCGCGGCGCTGCCGGTATCCGCATCGACTCCGCTGCGCTGTGCGTCAAGGATGCCGACCTGCCCGACCTGCCCGACCTGTCGGCCGACCCGGACGACACGACTCCTAACCCGTTCACCGACCTCGACGGCGTTCACGAGGTCTATCGCGCGTGGCGCCGTATCGCGGACAGCTATGACGACCGCGTGCTGATCGGTGAGGTGTGGCTGCCCGATCCGGTTCGGTTCGCGATGTACCTTCGCCCGGACGAGTTGCACACCTGCTTCAACTTCGACTTCATGGCCCGGCCGTGGGACGCAACCGAGATGCGGGCATCGATCGACGCGACGCTGGAGTTCAACGGCCCGCTCGATGCGCCGGCAACGTGGGTGCTGAGCAACCACGACGTCACTCGGCCCGTCACCCGGTACGGCCGGGAGGACACCTCATTTTCCTTTGCTGCCAAGAGGTTCGGCGTGCCGTCGGATCTGGAGCTCGGCACTCGGCGGGCCCGCGCCGCGGCGCTGCTCGCGGCCGCGCTCCCGGGTTCGCTATACGTGTACCAAGGCGACGAACTCGGCTTGCCGGAGGCCGAAGACATCCCGTTGAGCAAGCTGCAGGACCCGATGCACTTCCGTTCCGGCGGCGTCGACCCGGGCCGAGACGGCTGCCGTATCCCCATTCCGTGGACGTCCGACTCACCGTCCTTGGGCTTCAGCCCGGACGATGCGTCCGGGGAGCCGTGGCTGCCGCAGCCCGTCCAGTGGACCGGCATTTCAGCAGAGGCGCAGGACGGGGACCCCTCGTCGATGCTGACGCTCTACCGTGACGTCATCGCCGCGCGCAAGGAGCAACCGGCACTGCGCGGCGACGACTTCGAGTGGCTCGACCTCGGCACTGGTGTGCTCGCGTTTCGACGGGGCGACTCGTTCGCCTGCCTGCTCAACATGACGACCGAGGACATCGCGCTGCCGACCAACTCGTCGGTCCTGCTCACCAGCGCGCCGCTGGTCGCGGGGTGCGTTACGGCGGACGCGGCGGTCTGGCTGTCGCTCGCGGCCGACTAGGCACCCCTGCGGCGGAGCAGATCACCGAAAGCAGCGTCGTTCGTCACTCTACGTGGTTGCGCGACCCGTTTTCCACAGGTTGGCAGACGTGTTCGAGCCGGTGCCGGTACTCTGCGTGCGCACGCTGACCTGGGGGGATGGCGCCGGTGGACCCGACTGCTGTCGTCGAGCGCGAAGTTCGTGAGCTAGTTCGCCGACGAGGGCTCGATCCCGGCACCGAACGAGCAGCCGTCCGCCGCCTCGTGGACGAAGTGATCGCCGACTACGACGAACGCGCGCTGACCAGCTCGCTCCAGCCGTTGCCCGATAACCGGCGTACCGCCCAGTCGGTGTTCGACGCGATCGCCGGCTTCGGGCCGCTGCAGCGCTACCTGGACGACCCCCTGGTCGAGGAGGTCTGGATCAACGGGCGGCTGAGGGATGGGTGGGGCCGTTTAGCACCGTTCGGCGACGCGAAAGAGTCGCCAGGACTGCATTCTCTGCGGTGGACCGGCGCGGTTTCGGCGATCCTGCTGCGTCGGTGACGCCTCTGTAAAGCTGTTCGTGGTCAAGCGGACTGAAGCAGCCGAGCGTTCCTTGGCGTCGGATCGGGTTGTAGAACGCTTCCATCCAATCGAGGACGGGCCGCGTCCCGTGGAGTGGTGTAACTCGACCTCGTGATCGTGGGCCGGCTCGTGTCGGTCCGGGATGTTGAGGGGCCACCGCGTGAGGCTCT
>JBDSAK010000046.1:0-9758 GCA_039922195.1 Mycobacteriales bacterium | reverse complement strand
GAACCGCCTTGCTCACAGTGGCTCAGCCGGCTGCGCCGCCCACCCCGCCGGTGGTGCCGGCCGCGCTGCCGATCCCGGCCACGCCGATCACGTACGGCCGGCCGACAGTCGGCCTCGCCGCCGCTGCTGTCCAGTACGGCGAGAACACCGTCCTCAGCGGAACGACCAAGCCTGGTGTGCTCGTGAATGTCTATGGCTTCACCGCTCCGAGCACCCGCGCGGCGCGACTCGGCCAGGTGCGCGCAAACTCATCGGGTGTGTACACGTTCACCGGGCGGTACCTCGCGAACACCTCGCTGTACGTCATCGTTCCGCGGCTCGGCATGAGCCCAGTGGTCAGGCAGGGTGTGCGCGCGAAGCTGAACCTGACCACGACCAAGACCGCCAGCAACAGCTACGCCTTCACGGGCTCGACCGCCCCGCGGCGGCCGGGCCAGCTCGTGACGATCTACTTCCTCACCGCCACGGGTAAGGCGATCTTCGTACGCACCTACACGGACGCCAGGGGCAACTACCGCGTGTCCCGCCGGGTCAAGGTCTACGACCGCTCGGCGTACACCGTGTTTGCGCACCTGGACAGCGGCGTCGTGCTCCTCGGCAACAACTCGGCCGCGCAACGGATCACGATCAGCCGACCGTGAGGTCCACGCAAGGCCGACAAAGTTCTCGAGAAACCCGGTCGCCGCGGTGCACCTCGTCGCGCGTGTAATCAGACGTTGACCGACAAAGCGGACGGCTACTAGGTTCGGCGCATTCGATCGACGGGGTCCAGCAGGTCGAGCTTCTTCGGCAGGGCGCCACCGACGGGTCTCGACATCGGAGGCGCCCATGACGAAGCCGACCCGGAAGCGCGGATGCGAGACTCGCACGATGCGCTGACGTAGTGCCGCCACCGGTACGTCGCGAACCGTCCGCCCTGGTTCAGGGCGTTGAGTCGCTCGCGGGCGAGATCCTCTACCGAAGCTCGGCAGCGAACCTCGATCCCCGTATTCGGACCGCCGTCGAGAAGCAGCTCAGCGGCGTCCTGCCGGGGCGTCTCATCCAGCCCGGGCAGGTCGTGGAGCCGCGGCGAGTCGGTCCCGACGACCTCGTTCGATTGCTGCGCGCCGCCGCTGTGACTGCCGGCGGACTGGATCCAGCCCGGACGCCGGACCCGCCGCCGCCGCTGTTGTGGGTCGAGGGCGCCAACCGGCTGCTCGTCCGGATCGCCGACCTGGGCGTCGTCCTCGACGACGGACTCATCGAACTCGCGATTCCCGTGTTCTGCGACGAGATCGGTGAGTCTCAGGTCACCGTCGGGTTCGTCACCGAATCGCCCGAGCGACCCACCGGTGGCCTGTGTGTCACCGAGGACCGGCCGCGCGGGCCGGCCGTCGTCGTCGACACCTGGCACGAGCCGATCATCGCGCTGGCGTGGCACACGCTGCTCATCGCGACCGGCGCCCTGAGTGGAGTAGCTGGCGCCGACGTCTCGGGCCAGTCGCTCGTCACGTCGACCGTCTCGGTGGCGCGCGACGGACTCACGGTCGCGCCCATGGCGCGGCACAGCTTCGTTCACTCGGCGCCGCGGTCATGAGTGGACTGCCGACCCTCGATCCCGAGATTGCCGACCTCGGACTAGCGATCGGTCTCCTCGGCGCGAGCCCGTCGGGAGTCGAGCTCGACAGCACCTGGTTCAGCGATCCGGGACCGCGGATCGCCGGCGCACTCGCGGATGGCCCACGGCGTGCGGCACTCATCCGGTTCGTCGACAACGTGCTCGGCCAAGGCGTGCATACCGAGCGGGACGGCGTCGTCCTGCTGCACCTGTTCAACCTGCGCGAGCTGGCCGGCGACGACACGCTGCCCGATGTCACGGTGCACGCGACGCTCGACGCGCGGCCGGTCGACTACGTCGAGATCGGCATTGCCGCGTCCGTGCGCGTTGCCGATCCGGCGATCACCGTCGATGCGTCGATCCCGCTGTACCGCGCGAAGAAGGCCGGTCGCTCGGTCGGGCAGGAGTTCGCGCTGCTCGATGGCGGTGTGGTGCATCTCGGGGCGGAAATCACACTGTCTACCGCATCAGCGCCGGTCAGCGACTTCGGTCTCGCCGGCGTTGCCGTGTCGATAGATACGCCGATGGTCGGCGCCCCGCCGCCGGCCTTCCGCCTGCTCCTGCGCGGCTTGCACCTGCCAGGCGCGCCGACCGCGACCGACATCGACATCGGCGGGCCGGGCGTGTCGATCGAGGATTCGCTGCTCTCGCTCGTGCTCGGACTCGTCCGGCAGAGTGCGGCGGCACTCAGCGGGCCGGCCGCGGCGGAGGTCGGCGCGGCGCTCGACCTGCTCGGGCTGGGCGGAGCCGCGGCCATCCCTGCGCTCCCCGTCGCCGACGTACTCGATCGCGGCGCACCCGCGTTGCGCGATTGGCTCGTCACTCTTTTGCGCACCGAGTCGGCGCGGACTGCATGGCTCCATGCACTGACGGTGCTGCTGCCCGGCGGAACCGTCGCCGATGGTGTCGCGACCATTCCGATCGGCGCAGGTCCGGTGTCCGCGCAGATTTCCGTCCACAGCGCGACGGGAACCGGCGGCTACCCACTCGTCACGCCGCGACTCGCCCTGTCATTGACGTCGGACGTCGCCGGATCCGTCCGCCTCGGCGGCCAGGTGACGGTCGACCTGTTCACCATCGACGTCGGCAGCGGGTCGTTCGACGCGATTCCGTACGCCGACGTCGCACTGACCGCGACCGGGAGCGGCGCTGGTCCCGCCGCGCGACTGCTCACGACGACGGGGGTCGTCGACGTCCGCGCAGTCCGGGCCGGCCTGGCGATCCACGGCGGTGAGCCGCGCGCGCTCCTCGAGCTGCTCGACGTCGACCTGCCCGGCGTCGGCCTGCCCGGCAATGTCCACCGGGACGTCCTCGACCTGTCCAGCCCGGACGCCGTCGCGGCCGCGGCCGGGCAGGTCGCGAGCACGCTCATCCGCACCGCGCTCGACACACTCGGCGCCGCGGCTCCGCACCTCAAGGCGTTATTGGGGCTCGACCCGCCCGCCGGCGTCACGGAAATCAACGGTGGCGCGCTGCTCGGCGATCCACTCGGCACGCTCGCCGGCTGGTGGCAGGCGCTGACGACGACGCATGCGAGCGCGGTGCCGCAGGTCCTCGGACACCTCCGAGATCTCATCGCCGGCGATGCCCAGCTTGCGCAGTCCGTGACTGGTTCGGGCACCGCAGTCGACCCGTGGTCGATCCCGATTCTGACGCGGCTCGCCCTGACCGGATGGCGCGACGGCAGCAGATTCGTCGTCGCACCGGTCGTGTCGCTGCGCGTCGACGATCTCGCCGGCGGCTGCACTGTCGTGCAGTCGACGATCGCGGTGCAGCTCGTGTCGTTCGACCTGACCACTCGCGCCGCAGACTTCCTCGGCGCGGTCGACGTACAGGCCCGGCTGCGTGCCCGGGGCGGCACCGAGGCCCGCCTGGCGCTCGGGGCGGCACCGATTGTGGCCGACTTCATCGGCCTGCGTGCGGGCTGGACGCAGGCCGCCGGCTTCGGCGTCGAGCTGCTCGCGCCCGGCCTGTCGGTGGAGATCGACGGCGAGCGGTTGCCGCTGGTGCTGCCGACCGTTGATGCGACCGGCGCGATCACCGTGCCGGCTGCGGCGTGGACCTCGGTCGAGCGGCTGCTTGCGGTCCTCGGCGCCAGCGCGCCGTTCGGCTGGCTCGGCGACGTCGTGGACCTGTTCGGCTGGCGGCTGGACTCGGCCGGCCAGCCGAGGCTGTCGCTCGAAGCGCTGTTCGCCGCGCCAGGGCCGGCGCTGACTGGCTGGCTCGGCGCACTCCTTGCCGATGGCGACGTGATCGGATCGCTGACGGCCACTCTCGCGCGAGTCATTGGTGGCAGCCGCACCGGCTTGACGGGCAGATTCTCCGGACGAGGTACGGCGGATGACCCGTGGCTCGTCGGACTCGGCGATGCGGCCGGCTCGCCCGCGATAGCGGTGTGGCTGGGTCCGAACGGACCGGTGCTCGAACCGTCCTTCACGAGTGACGCTATTCGCAGCTGGCGGCCCGGGCTGCCTGGACTCGGCGCCGGTGGACTCGCGCAGAGCGTTCTCGACGAAAGCACCATCGACGACGAGATGGCCGCGATCGCCGCGGGCCGCGCGGGTGTCGCGGCCGGTCTCGCGGCGCTCGCGGGCCGCTGGGTCGGTACCGACGGGCTGGTCGCGCCGCCGTCTGCGGCGATACCGCGGCTGCTCACCGTCGCGCGTCCAGAGTTGGCTGCGACGGCATACGCCGATCTCGATGTGGCCGCACTGTTGCCCGGTGGTCTGCCGGCCGGCGCTGTCGTTGTCCGCGTCGCGATCGCGACGGGGACCGGGCCAGGCGAGCTGCCGTGGACGCCCGCGCCGGGGCGGCTCCTCGATTTGACGACGCCCGGACTGGACCCGGCGTCGTTCACCGTCGCTGCACCGGCAGCAGGTGACTGGGTCGTGGCACTCGCGCCGCGGGCGAGCGCCTCGCTCGGTGGTACGACGGACCCGACCGGCACCGTGGGCCAGGCGGCGCGGTTGGGGCGCGTGCTGACGGCGCTCGCGCCGGCCGGGCCGGTCGTCCTGGTCGCTCTCGGCGGTGCCGGCAACGCGGCGCGCATCGCCGCGGACGCGGTCGCCGGCGCGAGTCACCTGCTCACGCTCGGCACTCCGTGGAGCGCCGTGACTTTCGACACCGCGCGCACCGGCGTTCCGGCCGACGCGCTGCGGCTGATGCGGGCGCTGTTGCCGCCGGTGGACCCGGTCGACCCGGACGATGCGGACCTGGCTCTGGGCCGGGCCCTGGTGGCGGGTTTCCTGCGAGCCGCTCGCGGCGCCGCCGACATCGCCGAACTCGAAGCGCCTCGCCCCACCCTCGATGTGCGCACCGGGCTCACCGCGATCGCTGTGTTCGGCACCCTGTCGCAGGCCCGGGTCGATCGAGCGATGACTGCGGTCTTCGCGGCGGGCTTGTCCGCGCGCGCCCGAGCGCGAGCTGCCGGGGCGATCGCCGAGCCCGCCACGGCGCACGTCGGCGTGCGCGTGCCGTTCGATCTGGCGATCCCGCCGGGCGGGCACGGGACCACGGCGCGAGGCGCCCTGCTGCTGACGCTCGGCCGTGCCGACTCCGCGACCGCGACCATGCGCGCAACGCCGGCGGTGAGCCTCACGCTCGACATTGCCGACACCGACGGCTGGCTGGTCGGCGGCCCCGGTACGGCGCCCGGCGGAGGTGCGCTGCCGCTCGAGTTGCGCGGGCTCAGCGCCCGCATCGACGTGGGCCTGTACGGCGAACCGTCCCGCGCGCGGCTCCTGCTGCACGAAGGTGCGGCGCTGGGTGCCGACTGGACGAGGCTGGTCGTTCGTCCGCCGACGACGGCGACCGGAACGCTCGAACTCGAACCGCTGCTGCCCGAGGCGCGGGCAGTCATCGCCGCACTGATGTCGCGCTTGTCGACGGTCGCCCCCGGCTCTCCCGCGGCGGCTCTCGGCGTGCTGTTCAAGGCTGTCGGAATCAGCCGCGCCGACGGTGCGCTGGTCCCCGACGCGCTCGCGCACCTGCTGCACGATCCGGGTGGCCGGCTGCGGACACTGCTCGCCGCTGCGCCGAGCCGCACTGCGCTCGCGCAATCGCTCGCCGGATTGCTACCTGCGCTCACGGTCGCCGGCGACGACATCACTCTCGTCGTTGGCGCGCTGTCCACCGACATCGATCTCGCGGCTCGCACGATCGGCTTGACTGCGGCCGGTTCCGACGGCCTGCTGCCGTGGCGCATCGCCGCGAACTTCGCCGCAACCGGCATGCCGACGTACGGCCTGCAGCTCGGCGACGAGAAGGTCGATGCGTTTGCACTGTCCGCTACGTCGGGACCGTTGCGGGTGCAGCTCCTACGCAACAGCGCCCGGCCGGCTGTGACGCTGTGGCCGACCCTCGACGTGGACGGGCTGAGCCGGCTCGCCGCTGCAGCGATTCCGGCAGAGGCCCTGCGCGTGGTGCTCGAGGGTCTGCGGCACATCGACAACCAACTCGGCAGCGCACTCGATGACCTGTGCGACGCGATCGGGCTACTCAAGGCGGCCGACAGCACCGGATACCGCCCCGTCGCCGCGCCCGTCCTGCTCTTCGAGAGCCCCGCCGAATGGATGCGGAACGCCGGTGTTCTCTCCCTGGTGACCGGCGGACCTTTCGATGTCGAGCGGGTGATCGATCTGCTCGAGGCGATCAAGCCGTTCGTCCGGCTCGGCGGGACCGCGCGCGGCGTGCTGCCGATCGCGCCCGGCGTGCAGATCGGTGTCGTTGCCGCCGCGCAAGGGCCGTCCGTGTTCGTCGACGTCGATCCGACCTCATGGCTCGGCGGCGCGGGTCGCGCGCCCGTGGCGACGGGGGTGCGGGCCGGACTGACGATCCCGGCGGCCGGACCGCCGCTGCCGTCGGTTGCCCTCTTCGTCGGCGTACCGGATGGGCCAGGCGGTACGTCGACCGCGCAGCACCGGCGCGCGGCGCACCTGCTCGCCGACTCGACCGGCGTGCGGTTGCTGCTGCGGCCCAGCACCGGGCCTGACGTCGAGATCTTCCCGAACCTCGCGGGCTTCGGAACGCTGCTCTCCACGGGTGTGACGCAGATCCTGCCGCTCGCGCTGAACAAGGTCGCCGCGATGTCCGGCGACGCGGTGCGGGCCGAGATCGCTGCCGTCGTCGGCTCGGTCGGCCGCGGGCTGGGCATCGCTGCCGGTTCGCCGGCGCAGTTCACGTCGGCAGCGATCCAGTCGCTGGCGACCGATCCGGGCGCGCATCTGCGGTCGCACCTCGGCCCGCTGGTCACGGAAGCCGCGGCAGCGCTCGACCCGCCGCTGCGCCGGCTCCTCGGCGTCGCGACCCCGGTCGCGGTCGTCTCGCCGCCAGGCGTGCTGACGGTGACCGTGCGCACGGTCGTCGCGCGCATCGAGACGGCGCCGTTCGCCGTGTCGCTGCAGGGATCGGTGACGGGTCTTCCGGTCATCGGCGCAGTCAGCGTGTCGATGGCGGTCGACGACGCGGGTGTCTCGGCCTGGTCGGCCGGCCTCGGACCGGCGCAGATCGATCTCGGCGGCCCGGTGCTGCGGCCGTTCGTCCGGGCTGGTCTCGCGGCCGCGACCGGCTGGCAGGCCGAGCTCGGGCTCGGTCTCGACGCGCTTGCGACATCAGCGGTCGGGCATCGCGAGCTGACCGCTCGCTGGCAGGAGTCAGCCGGCGCCGTGCGGGTTCTCGTCACCGAGCGCACCGCGTCAGCTCTCACCGAGGACGACACGGAGGCGGGTGTCGCGACCGCCGCCGTCGGCGCGGTTCTCGACCTGGTCGGCGGCTGGGTCCTCGGCGTCGACGAGATCAAGACGCAGCTCGCCAAGCCGTTCGGCGGGCAGACGGTCCGCTTCGTGCTCGAAGGCTCGATCATCGATCCCGCGTCGCCCGCGGGGGCGCCGCGGCTGCTGCCCGCGGTACTCACCGGCTGGCCCGGCAAGCTGCTCATCGTCGCCAGCCAGTTGGCGGCCGCGGCACCGAGTGTCGTGGTCGGTGACTTCACCTTCGGCATCGCCAACACCGGCGGCGTACTCGGCGTCTTCCTCAACGCGACGAACGCATCGGGAATCGACCTGACGCCTGGCGGTGATCTCTCGCTGCACCTCGAGGTCGACGCGTCGTGGATCGAGCCACCGACCGGCACGATCACACCCGGCATCGTCCTCACCGTGCTGCGCGTCGCCGGTGCCACGATCTCGCCGGCCCCCGGCGTGTCGGTCAACGGCGTCGGGCTGCGCCTGAGCAAGGTCTCGGGTCCGCTCATCGACGCCGGGCTGCGCCTGGACTCGCTCGCCGTACACCTGTTCGGCAGCGTCGTGATGAACGCCGCGCAAAACCCCGAGTTCGCCGGCGGCGTGCAGGTCGAGCTGGGCGGACTCGCCGTACCGCTCGGCTCGGGCGGCGGTGACAATGCGGTCGCGAAGGGCATCATGAGCGACGCCGGAGGCAGCGGCGCGCCGCCCCGGCCGAAGTTCAGCCCGGCCGTCGCCGTCCAGGAGCACGGTCAGGGCGTCGCTGTCACGCTCCGTGCCGGGAGCGGCGACGGCCCGTGGTTCCTGCCGATCCAGCGCGCGTTCGGGCCGGTCTATCTCGACCAGGTCGGCCTCGGCGTCGGCTACCGCGCGGGCGTCACACCCAAGCAGCTCGAGCAAATCAGCCTGTACCTCGACGCGCAGGTGTCGTTGATGGGGCTGAGCGCCGCAGTCGACAAGCTGCGCCTGACGTACCACGTGCGACGGCCGTTCTTCGACAGCAGATCGTGGGAGATCGACGTCGACGGGTTCGCCATCGCGAGCAGCATCGGCGGCCTCACCTTGGCCGGCGGGCTGCGCAAGTTCTCGCTGACCGCGCCGCTGTCCGGCACCGAGTACCTCGGCATGCTCAAGGTCGGGTTCGGGAGCTACGGCCTGAATCTGTACGGCGGTTACGCGCAGCCCACGACGCCGGGCGGTTCGGGCTTTGCGTCGTTCTTCGCCTTCGGCGTCTTGCACGCGCCGATCGGAGGCCCACCGGCGTTCTTCATCACCGGCATCGGCATCGGGTTCGGCATCAACCGGGAATTGCGCGCGCCGGACATCGCGACCTTGCACCAACACCCGTTCATGCTCGCCCTGCGCGCCCTCGGCCCGGCGCCGGAGCCGATGCAGCAACTGCAGAACATGCGCACTCTGGTGCCCCCGCAGCAGGGCACCTTCTGGGTCGCTGCCGGCATCAGCTTCACCAGTTTCGTGCTGATTTCCGGCGAGATCCTCGTCACGGTGCAGTTCGGCGACGGGCTGGAGATCGCCATCCTCGGCGTCGCGCGCGCCGAGTTGCCGACGCCGATCGCCACGCTGATCTCGGTCGAGCTCGCGCTGCTCGCGCGGTTCTCGACCAGGGAAGGCGTGCTGATCGTCCAGGCGCAGCTCACCGAGAACTCGTGGCTGTTGCACGAGTCGGTCCGGTTGACCGGCGGCTTCGCTTTCGCGACGTGGTGGAAGGGGCCGAACGCCGGCCAGTTCGTCGTCACGGTCGGCGGCTATCACCCGCGCTTCCACCACGCCGGCTATCCCGTCGTACCGCGGGTCGGCCTGCGGTGGAGCCCGATCTCCAACATCAGCATCGTCGGCGAGACGTACTTCGCCCTGTGTTCCGAAGCGCTGATGGCGGGGCTGCACATCGAAGTCGCGGCGCACTTCGGACCCGCTCGCGCACGGCTGGCGATCGGCGGCGACGCGATCGTCTTCTTCGACCCGTTCTGGTTCTCGGTGCATGTCTACGCGACGGTCGACGTCAGCATCCGGATCTGGGTGCTCTTCGGCACCATCGACCTCGAGCTGTCATTCGGCGTCGACGTCGAGGTCACCGGCCCCCCGCTGTTCTGCAAGGGGCACTTCTCGGTGCACGGCTTCCGGGTGCCGTTCCAGTTCGGTGACGAGGGTGACCCGGCCGAGCGCGCACTGACCGCCGGGCAATTCGCCGACAAGTACCTGCGGGCCGGCGCGGATGCGCAGGTCGTGCAGGCCTCGGTGGTCCGCGGCGGACTGGTCGCGGGGAAGTCGGCATCCGGTGGAGTCGCGAAGCCGCCGGACGGGAGTGTCGCGAATCCCTTCCGCGTCGTCCCCGAATTCGTCCTGACGTTCGTCTCGACAGCGCCGGTCGAGCGCGCGGTCCTCAGCGACACCGCCGGCGACGT
>JBDSAK010000045.1:0-3766 GCA_039922195.1 Mycobacteriales bacterium | reverse complement strand
GCTGATGCCGGCGACGAGGAAGCCGCTCACACCAGCGGTCGTAGCACGCGACCGAGCATCTCCATGATGACGGGCTTCGTGAAGTCGTGGTCGGCGAGCGCGAAGCTGTCGCGCACGCGCGTGTCGCTCGGCGACGCGCCGCTGACGGCGATCAGGACGATCGCGTCCCCGTACCGTGCGCGCAGGCAGTCGCTGAGTTCGTTGCCGTCGAGGCCGGCATCACCACGTCGAAGATCACGCAGTGCGGGGCGGTGTCTTCAATGAGCGCCAGCGCGTCCTGCCCCGAGCCCGCGGTGCGAACGTCGTAGCCGCTCAGGCGCAGCAGGACGGCCATCGTCTGCGCGGAGTCCGCCGAGTCGTCCACCACCACGATGCGGACCGTGTCGTCGTTCATCGGCATTGCCTCCCGCGGCCATGGCGGCACTGTACCCGCCGGGGCGGCATCTGCGCCCACACGGACGGCGGCGATCCCCGGGTAGAGTCACGGGCACCGGCCGCGCTTCACCCGTCCGGCGCCACCGATGGACCCGCGATGAACCAGACTCCCGCCAATGCTTCCGGGCCACCGTCCCGACCGGACGGGGCGCCCGACGGCACCACCGTCGCGGTGCTGCTGCTGGAGCAGGCGCCGACCTTCCTCGCGTTCGTGCGCGGCGACGCCCATCGCATTGCGTACGCAAACCGGCGCTTCCTCGACCTGATCGGTGCGCCACTCGGCATCGGCCTGCCGCTGGCGCAGGCCTGGCCCGACCCGATCGGGCAGGGCCTCGTCGCATGGCTGGACGGCGTGCTCGACGGCGCCCCGCGTCTCTCGTTCGCGGGCGCGCGGTGCCGGTTGCCGTCCGGGCCCGAGGGCGCGATCGAAGAGCGGGTCTTCGACTTCGTGTGCCAGCCGATCGCCGACGCGCCCGAGGGCGACCCGGGCATCGTGCTCGTCGGCACCGACATCACCGAACGCGCGGCCTCGGAACAGGCGCTGCGGGGCAGCGAAGCGTCGTTTCGTGCCGCGCTGAAGGCCGGGCGCATGGGCTCCTGGGAGACCGACCACGCGAAGCAGACCCGAACCTGGTCGCAAGAGGGCATGGAACTGTTCGGAATCCAGCTGCCCGAGGGCCGCGGCCAAGTCGGGGGTCCCGAGGACGAGTACGTGCGCGCGATGCACCCGGACGACCGGCACTGGGTGCCGCGCTTTTACGAACTCGCCGACCGCCAGGACTCTTTTCCGGCCGAGTACCGGATCGTCCATCCCGACGGGTCGGTGCGCTGGCTGCTCGGTCGCGGCCTGGTCACCGAGCGCAACGCGCTCGGCCAAGCCTCCCGGCTTGTCAGCATCATGGCGGATGTCACCGAGCGCCGCCTGTCGGAAGAACGCCTGCGTACCGAGCGCGAGCGGCTCAGCCTGGCGCTCGCGTCCGGCCAGATGGGCGCGTACGAACTGAATGCGAGGGACAACGTGCTCTGGTGGTCGCCCGAGACGTATGCGCTGTTCGAAGTCGACCCGCACGAATTCGTGCCGACGCCCGCGAACGTCTCGGCGCTGATCCATCCCGACGACCGCCAACCCTTCATCGAGGCGAGGAGCGCGGCGCTCGCCGCGCGCAGGCCGGTGGCGGTGGAGTTCCGCACTGCGTCGCCGGGCGCGGAGCGCTGGCTCGCGCTGCGTGGGCAGGCCGAGTACGACGACGGCGGCGCGGTGAACCGCTCGTTCGGCATCGTGATGGACATCAGCGACCGCAAGCGCGCCGAGAAGATGCTGCGCGAGGCGGACCGGCGCAAGGACGAGTTCATCGCCGTGCTCGCGCACGAGCTGCGCAACCCGCTGGCGCCGGTGCGCAACGCGACCAGCATCCTGCAGCGGGTCGCGGCGCCCGAGCCCACCGTGACCTGGTGCCTGGAGGTCATCGACCGGCAGATCGGACAGATGGCGCGGCTGCTCGACGACCTGCTCGACGTCTCCCGCCTCACGCAGGGGCAGTTCCGGCTGCGGCGCGCGCCGATGGAACTGAGGGCCGCGATCGAGCATGCTGTCGAGACGGCGCAGCCGCACATCGGCGCGGCGCGTCACAGGCTGCGGCTCGACCTGGGCGACGAACCGCTGCCACTGGCCGGCGACTTGACGCGCCTCGCGCAGGTGTTCTCAAACCTGCTCATCAACGCGGCAAAGTACACGCCTGCCGGTGGCGAGATCACGCTGAGCGCCCGGCGCCACGACGGTGCGGCGCGCGTCCGCGTCGTCGACAACGGCGTCGGGATCGAGCCGCAGCACCAGGCGCGCATCTTTGAGCTGTTCGGGCAGGTTGGCGTGCCACCGGACGGCGCCGACAAGGGGCAGGGCATCGGCCTGGCGCTCGTGAAGGGCCTCGTGGAACAGCACGGCGGCCGCATCGGTGTCGAGAGCCAGGGGCTCGGACGGGGAAGCCAGTTCGAGGTGACGCTGCCGATTGACGGCGAGGCGCCGACCTCGTCGCCTGTCGCCGTGCACCGGCCGTCGGCAGGGGCACCCAAGGTGCCGTGCCGCGTGCTGGTGGCAGACGACCTGCGCGACATCGCGGACAGCGTCGCGCTGCTGCTGCAGGACGAAGGCCACGCCGTGCAGGTCGCGTACGACGGCGTACGGGCGCTGCAACTGGCCGAGTCGTGGCGTCCAGACGTCGTGCTGCTCGACATCGGGATGCCGGGGCTCGACGGCCACGCGGTGTGCCGCCGCATCCGGGCCGCGCCCTGGGGTGCCGCGATGCTGCTGATCGCGCAAACGGGCTGGGGCCAGGAAAGCGACCGTCGCCAAACCGACGCCGCCGGCTTCGACCACCATCTCGTCAAGCCGCTGGTCTTCGATGCGCTGATCGAGCTGCTGACCGCCCGGTGCGGGCGCAATCCGACGGAAACGTGATGCACATCGAGCGTGGCCCCGCCCTTGGCCGCGGAACCAGTGCAGTCGGCCGCTGCATGAATTCCGGCGGCGACCTCACGATGCGGGTGGTGCGGTCGCGCAGTGCGTTTTGAGCTTGAGCACAATCTGCCCGGCGGCGTTCCACTTCACGCGTTCGTGGGCCAGCGTCGGGCGCGTGATGTAGCGGCACAACGGGTCCAGCCGCCTTCGCTCACGGACCTGCGGCGCATGGCGATGTGCAGGCTGACGCCCCGCTCGTTCCCAGCCCGTCGGGCAGGATGAAGATATCCCGGTCGACGCGCTCGAACTGTACCGCGCCCGTCGACGCAGTGTGCAGAGCATCGTTCTGATCAACGCGCTCTGCGCAGTTCGGCCGCCGCTGGTATGCGAGTCGCATCGGAATTTCGACATGGGCTCTCCAGGCCGCGTCGACGACGTTGTGCTGCGCTCAGGGATCCAGGCTCCCCAGCGCCGGCTCGCCCGCGTGCCGCTGGTTGACGAATCGGCGCTGCAGTTCGTAGGGGAATACGTCGAGCATCGCACCCGCCTGGATGCGCTGCTTGTGCTGATTCCAGTAATCGGCGTCCAGCAGTTCGGGGTGGTGTTTCAGGAAGGCCTGGCGGACGCGGGCGTTGCCCAGCAGAAAGGGACCGAAGGTCTCGGGAAAGACGTCCTTGGGGCCGACGTCGAACCAGACGCCGTCGGCTCGCAGCGCGTCGTGTTCCTGCCGCGGCGGGACGCGGCGGAAATTGCAGTCGCTGAGGTACTCGATCTCGTCGTAGTCGTAGAACACCACCTTGCCCTGGCGCGTCATGCCGAAGTTCTTCCACAGCATGTCGCCGGGGAAGATGTTGGCGGCCACCAGGTCCTTGATGG
>JBDSAK010000044.1:0-2865 GCA_039922195.1 Mycobacteriales bacterium | reverse complement strand
CAGGTCGCGGGCGATGGTCGCGCCGGTGGCCACGACGACCGCGTCGAACCGCTCCCTCAGGTCCTCGCCGGTGATGTCGACACCGACCGCCACGCCGGCGCGGAACACCGTGCCCTCGCGCTCCATCTGATTGATGCGTCGATCAACTTGGATCTTTTCCATCTTGAACTCGGGGATGCCATAACGCAGCAGTCCGCCGGGCTTGTCGTCACGCTCGTACACCGCGACGGTGTGGCCCGCGCGGGTCAGCTGCTGTGCGGCGGCAAGACCGGCCGGACCAGAGCCGATGACCGCGATGGTCTTGCCGGTCAGCCACTCGGGCGGCTCGGGGCGTACCTGCCGATCGGCCCACGCCTTGTCGATGATCGCGACCTCGACATTCTTGATCGTGACAGCGTCTCGGTTGATGCCGAGGACGCACGAGGCCTCGCACGGCGCAGGGCACAGCCGGCCGGTGAACTCCGGGAAGTTGTTGGTCGCGTGCAGCCGCTCGATCGCCTCGTGCCACTTGTCTCGGTGGACGAGGTCGTTCCAGTCCGGAATGAGGTTGCCGAGCGGACAGCCGTTGTTGCAGAACGGGATGCCGCAGTCCATGCAGCGTGACGCCTGCGCCCGCAGTTCCGGCGCAGGGAAGTCCTGGTAGACCTCGTTCCAGTCCATCAGCCGGATCGGAACAGGCCGACGCGGCGGCAACTTCCGGTCGTGCTTGAGGAACCCGGTGGGGTCAGCCACGAGCCACCGCCATGATTGCCTCGTCCACGTCCAGTCCTCGCTCTTCAGCTGTCGCAGCGGCTTCGAGCACCCGCTTGTAGTCCTTGGGCATGACCTTCTTGAAGTGCCGCACCTCCTCGTGCCAGCGGCCGAGCAACCGAGCAGCGACGCTGCTGCTGGTCTCCCGCTCGAACTCGCGCACCGCGGCGCGCAGCCACTCGAGGTCGGTCTCGTCGAGGAAGTCGAGGTCGACCATCTCGAGATTGAGCCGGTTCGCGAACGTGTCGTCGGGGTCAAAGACGTAGGCAATGCCGCCCGACATGCCGGCGCCGAAGTTGCGGCCGGTGCGGCCGAGTACGACGACGCGGCCGCCCGTCATGTATTCGCAGCCGTGGTCGCCGACGCCCTCGACGACCGCGGTAGCGCCCGAGTTGCGGACCGCGAAGCGCTCGCCGGCGACACCGCGGATGAACGCCGAACCGCTCGTGGCGCCGTACAGGATGACGTTGCCGGCAATGATGTTGTCCTCGGCCACGAAATCAGAATGCGTCAGCATCGCCGGTCGCAGCACGAGCCGCCCGCCCGACAGTCCCTTGCCGAAATAGTCGTTGGCGTCGCCGCACAACCGCAGGGTGACGCCGCGCGGCACGAATGCCCCGAAGCTCTGACCGGCCGAGCCGGTGAGCTGGATCTGGATCGTGTCGTCGGGCAGCCCGTCGGCGCCGTACCGCTTGGTGATCTCGTGACCGAGCATCGTGCCGACGGTGCGGTTGACGTTGCGGATCGGCAGCTCGATGGTGACCCGCTCGCCGGACTCGAGCGCGGGTTGGGCCATCGCGATCAGGTCGTTGTCGAGGGCGTTCTCCAAGCCGTGGTCCTGGGTCTTGGTGCAGTGCAGGTTCTGCTCCCATGGCGAGTCCGGCTTGTGCAGGATCGACGAGAGGTCGATGCCGGCGGCCTTCCAGTGCCCGACCGCGTCGGCGGTGTCGAGCATCTCGACGTGCCCGACCGCCTCGACGAGGGTGCGGAAACCCAGCTGCGCAAGGAGTTCGCGGACCTCCTCGGCGATGTATTCGAAGAACGTCACGACGAACTCCGGCTTGCCCGAGAACCGCTTGCGCAGCTCGGGATTCTGCGTCGCGACACCCACCGGGCAGGTGTCGAGGTGGCAGACGCGCATCATGATGCAGCCGCTGACGACGAGCGGGGCGGTCGCGAAACCGAACTCCTCCGCCCCGAGCAGTGCGGCGACGACGACGTCGCGGCCGGTCTTGAGCTGGCCGTCGGTCTGCACCACGATGCGGTCGCGCAACCCGTTGAGCAGCAGGGTCTGCTGCGTCTCGGCCAAGCCGAGCTCCCACGGCGCACCCGCGTGCTTGAGCGAGGTCAGCGGCGACGCGCCGGTGCCCCCGTCATGACCCGAGATGAGGACGACGTCGGCCTTCGCCTTCGACACACCCGCGGCGACCGTGCCGACCCCGACCTCGGCGACGAGCTTGACGTGCACGCGCGCCGACGGGTTGGCGTTCTTCAGGTCGTGGATGAGCTGCTTGAGGTCTTCGATCGAGTAGATGTCGTGGTGCGGCGGCGGCGAGATGAGGCCCACACCAGGCGTCGAGTGCCGGGTGCGCGCGATCCACGGATAGACCTTGGCCCCGGGCAGCTGGCCGCCCTCGCCGGGCTTGGCGCCCTGCGCCATCTTGATCTGCAGGTCGTCGGCGTTCGTCAGGTACTCGCTGGTGACTCCGAAGCGACCCGACGCGACCTGCTTGATGGCCGAGCGGCGCCACTCACCGTTGTCGTCGCGCTCGTAGCGGTCGGCGTCCTCGCCGCCCTCGCCGGTGTTGCTCTTGCCGCCGATCGAGTTCATCGCGATCGCCAGCGTCTCGTGGGCCTCCATGCTGATCGAGCCGTAGCTCATCGCTCCGGTCGAGAAGCGTTTGACGATCTCGCTGACCGGCTCGACCTCGTCGATCGAGATCGGCTCGCGCTCGCCTGCCTTGAACCGGAAGAGGCCGCGCAGCGTCGCGAGGCGCGTCGACTGCTCGTCGACCGCAGCGGTGTACTGCTTGAAGACGTCGTACCGCTTGGCCCTCGTCGCGTGCTGCAGCCGGAAGACCGTCTCCGGGTTGAAGAGGTGGTGCTCGCCCTCGC
>JBDSAK010000043.1:0-2657 GCA_039922195.1 Mycobacteriales bacterium | reverse complement strand
GTGTACATGTCCAGCGGCTGCCGACGGTCGGCGGCCGACGCGGCCGGCCCGCTGACCAGAATGAGAGCGCCGGACACTGCCAGCGCTGCAGCCAGTCCTAAGCTGCGCCGTCGTAGCTGCAGGCGCTTGCCAGAGCTCGCCATGGGGACCCCTTTGTCCGTCGCGATGCACGTCTAGCGGCGTGGATCTGGCTGAAACTACTCTCGGCTACTTCCCCTGAGAAGAGCGCGTCCGTACGTCGGCTTTGACGCCCGGTGACCCCGCACGTACCCTGACCGAAGCCAAAGACCGCCGGTCGCCGTGTTCGCACGGCTGAAGGTCCCGTTCTCGAGCGGGCGGCCCGCGCAGGTGTGACACAGCAGCACCCGTCGTACGTCGACGGGGCCGCCCCGTTGCGCGCCTGCGCCGGGGCGTTTCTCGTTTTCAGGCCCGACAGACAGGACCGGCGCTGAAAACGAAGGAGGCCCATGGCGAGGCCCGACAAAGCAGCCGCCGTTGCGGAGATCGCCGACGCGTTCCGGGAGTCGTCAGCAGCCGTGCTGACCGAATACCGCGGGCTGCGTGTTTCGGAGATCACCGAACTGCGCCGCGCACTCGGCAACGACGTGAAATACGCCGTGGTCAAGAACACGCTCAGCAAGATCGCGGCCAAGGAAGCAGGCCTCGACGGCCTCGACGACTTGCTCGCCGGCCCGACCGCGATCGCCTTCATCAAGGGTGACGCAGTCGACGCGGCGAAGGGCATCCGCGACTTCGCCAAGACCCACCCGCTGTTGGTGGTCAAGGGCGGCGTCATGGAAGGCAAGACGCTCACTCCGGCCGACGTCAACAAGATCGCTTCGCTCGAGTCGCGTGAGGTGCTCCTCTCGAAGCTCGCCGGCGCGATGACCGCGACCATGTCGCAGGCGCTCTACGCCTTCACCGCGCTGCCGGCCAAGATGGCGCAGCTCGCGGAGGCGCTTCGCCAGAAGGCGGAGGCGGACCCGTCGGTGCTCAAGGGCGGCGCCGGTACGCCGGCGCCTGCCGCAGAGGCGCCGGTGGCCGCAACCGAAGAGGCAGACACGGATGCATCCGAGGGCGCGGCTGTTGCCGCAACGGACGAGGCGACCGCGGAAGCGACGGCAACCGACGACGTGACGGCAACCGACGTGGCAACCGAGGACGCACCCGCGACCGACGAAGCCGCGCCGGCTGAGGATGCCGCCGCCACCGAGGAAGCACCCGCGGTCGAGGAAACACCCGCAGCAGAAGCAGCAACAGCAGAAGCAGCAAGCGAAGTAGCAGCTAGCGACACCGAGACCGAGGCCTGAGCCGACGTCTGACGGCTGAACGCCGCACCACCCACCCGACAGACGTCAGGCCCCAGGCCTGACAAACCGAAAGGACCCGCCGACATGGCGAAGATCAGCAGTGACGACCTGCTCGACGCGTTCAAGGAAATGACGCTGATCGAGTTGAGTGAATTCGTGAAGTCGTTCGAAGAGACCTTTGGTGTGACTGCCGCGGCCCCGGTTGCCGTTGCGGCCGCCGGTGGCGGCGGCGCCGCCGCAGCCGAGGAAGTCGCGGAGCAGGACGAGTTCGACGTCATCCTCGAAGCGGCCGGCGACAAGAAGATCCAGGTCATCAAGGAGGTGCGCGCCCTCACGAACCTGGGCCTCAAGGAGGCCAAGGACCTGGTGGACGCCGCCCCGAAGGCCGTCCTCGAGAAGGTCAACAAGGAAGCGGCCGAGAAGGGCAAGGCGGCCCTCGAGGGCGCCGGCGCTACTGTCACGGTCAAGTAGCTCACACACCGAACGTCGTACGACGCTCGCAACGGGCGGTCACCCTCGGGGTGGCCGCCCGTCCGTACCAGGAACCGGGGTCTCGGGGATCCGGCCTGCGGTGCCGGCCGCAGTCACTGGTCATTCGCGAAGAATGGGGGCGGTGGTACAGCCGTGCACTGTCCACAATTGGAGCCCGATCGGCTTGACGAGTCGGCGCGGCGGCGGTTTCCTAGTCTCACAAGTGGAAACGTCGGTGACCCATCTCGACAGCAGTCGCCCTCCGGGCTAGACTGCCCCTTTGGCTTGCCCTCCTCCTCCGGTCGCTTCATATAGCGGGAGTCCGACCTTGAGGGCAACACGCGTGCCCGCGCATAAGTTCACATCAGGCCCTGGAAGGACCCCTCTTGGCCGCGTCGCGCAAGAACTCCCGCATCAGCTTTGCCAAGATCCGCGAACCGCTCGAGGTTCCGAATCTGCTAGCACTTCAGACTGACTCCTTCGACTGGCTGGTCGGGAACGACGCCTGGCGAAGCCGTGTCGATTCGGCGAAGGCCGACGGACGCGTCGACATCCCGATGACCTCGGGCCTCGAGGAGATCTTCGAGGAGATCAGCCCGATCGAGGATTTCCAGGGCACCATGTCCCTGTCGTTCCGGGATCACCGGTTCGAGCCGACCAAGTACTCCGTCGAGGAGTGCAAGGACAAGGACATGACGTACGCCGCCCCGATGTTCGTGACGGCGGAGTTCACCAACAACACCACCGGCGAGATCAAGTCCCAGACCGTCTTCATGGGCGATTTCCCGATGATGACGCCCAAGGGCACCTTCGTGATCAACGGCACCGAGCGGGTCGTCGTCTCGCAGCTGGTGCGCTCGCCTGGCGTCTACTTCG
>JBDSAK010000042.1:0-5188 GCA_039922195.1 Mycobacteriales bacterium | reverse complement strand
GCAACGCGAACGTCGACGCAGGAAATCCGGAAGGCGACATGGAGATCTGGACGATGGTCGCCGACGGCTCCGGACGCGTGCAGCTGACGCGCAACGTCGCGCACGACGAGGGGCCGGCGTGGCGCCCCGACGGCAAGGTGCTCGCGTACACGAGCGGCCCCGACGAGAAGCACGGCGACATCCACCTCATGACGGCGTCCGGTCGTCATCTGCGCACGCTGACGTCGTATGCCGGACCCGACGAGTCGCCCGACTGGCAGGCGATCGGAGCACCGCGCACCGCGCGCCGCTGCGGTGGGCTCGGCCGCAGCGGACTCAGTGACGTGCGCGCGAGCGGGCGCGGTCTGCGCTGCCTGGCCGCGCGGGCGCTGGCGCGGCGCTGGGAGGCCGCGGGCGGTCCGCAGCAGATCAGCGGATTTCACGCGGACGTCGACGACTTCGGCGGGCTGCGACGCGTCGTGCTGCGCCGCGGCGAAGCGCGCGGCGGCCGCGTCGTGGCGTTCCTGCAGCGGCCCTAAGTACTGCCCGCCGCAAGTTCCGCGGTTCTCCGGGGCGCCCGATCCGTGCCTGACGGCCGCCGGCGCCCGCCCACATGCAACCAGCACGCGGGCGGGTCACCAGCGACCGCCAGACCCGGGCCGGGCATCCCGGAGAACTCCACGGAACTTCCGGCGGGCAGCACTTAGTCCGGTTCCAGCAGCCCCAGGTGCTGCAGCACCTCGTGCATGAACGACGCCCGCTCGCCCGCGCTCGTCATCGTCGCCGGCTCGAAGCCCGCGTAGACGGAGTCGTCGGTGCCGACGACGGCGCCCTCGACGAACTGCTGCGGGCTACGCACCCACTGCGGCCCGGAGTTCGGCGTGCCCTCCGGGGAGGGCCCGATCGACCACACGCCGGTGTCGTCCTCGAACGAGGTCGTCGACTGCGTCGCGCCGTCCACGGTGATCGTCGCGTCGTCGACCCAGGCGCCGAGGTTGCCGAAGGCCCAGTCCGTCGCGACGACGATCGCCACCTCGAGCTCCCGGCCGACCGGCAGGTTCATCTGCCATTCCTGCCAGCCGCCCGAGTTGCCGGTCGCGGCGTGCCATTCGCCGGTCGTGCCCGTCGGCGTGCAGGTGCCGCCCGCAACCGTCTGGTAGCTCAGCATCCGCGCGAACAGCTGCCACCAGCCACCGTCGGTGAAGCACGCGTCGCCGGTCGCCTGCGACGTGTGGCCGTTTACGTCCGGCAGCGTCGTCCAGTCCTCCGTCCCGACCGGCCGCACCTCGACGAAGAGGTGGTCCCAGCCGGGCTCGAGGTCGTAGGAGGTCCAGAAGTTCACCCGGCCCGACGTCGCGGTCGTGAGATCCACGGTCGTGTGCAGGCGCTTGTAGGCCGTGTCGTGGTGGCGCGCGGCCATGTACTGCGTCCCCGTGTGCGGCGAGAACGGGCCCGCGCCCGGCCGGTCCCAGTCCGCCAGCGCGCGTGAGTCCTGGTAGGCCGGGCGATCGATCAGCGAGCTCGTCACCGCGAGCGTCGCCGTCGGCGCGCCCGCGCCGGGGTCACCGGCGGTGGGCGCGAACGTCCACGTGAGCGGCGAGAACGGACTCACCCCCGAGACCGGATGGATCGTGCCGTCCGCCAGCCACGAGCCGCCGTTGTCGATTCGCAGATAGGCCCCGAGGTAGTACTGCAGGAAGTCGTCGACGTGCGGGATGCAGCCGTCCTGGGCCTCGACGAGGCCGGCGTCGCACCAGCGTCCCTGCCTGCTCTCGTTGGGCTGCGGAAAGCCGAAGTTGCGAAACTCGAAGCCCTCCACGTACTGCTGGCCGGCGTGCTTGCCGGCGTACAGGACCTTGCCGCCCTCGTTCATGTAGTCGCGCACCGCGATCTGCTCTTCGAGCGCCAGCCGCGACGTGCCCGTCCCCGGGATCTGCCCGGGCTCGCGGGTGAGGTAGTCGTCGCCGGTGTACCAGAGCACCGCGTCGTAGTGCGCGAGCACACCGAGCGGGTGCGGCGCGCGGCGCCCGCGCGCGTCGACGTCGTAGAGGTCGGCGCCGAGCCCGTTGGCCTGCACGGCGGCGAGGTACTCGTCGGCGTACTGCGGCCCGCTCGGGTCCAGCGTCGGCGTCGGCCCGGTGTAGTCCTCGGCGGCGAGCACGAGCACGCGGTTGGAGGACTCGACTGCGGCCGAGTACGTGAACGAGGCCGAGCGCTTGCTCCCGCTCGCCTGCGCGAACCAGACCTCGACGGAATCCCCGGGGCTCGTCCCGGTCACCGTGCCGCGGAGCCGGTGCATGTACACCCCCGGCTCGCGGTTGTAGCGCTCCTCGCCGGTGACCTCGCTCGTCGCGACCTGCTGCGTGGTGCCACCGTTGATGCGATAGCGCATCACGACGTCGCCGAGCGAGCGCTTCGCCAGCACCTGCACCTTCTGCGGGTCGCCGAAGGACTCGGCGAAGGTGTCGACGTAGAAGTCCGAGACCGTGGTCTTCAGATGCGAGATCGGCTGCGACGGATCGGCGGCCGACTCGGCGATGTCGATCACGAAGCCGCGGTGGCGTGTGAACTCCGCCTGGATCTCACCCTCGGAGTCGTTGTACTCGAAGCCCGACACCGACGGGTCCTTCGCGATCGTGCCCTCGGGCGTGTAGGACAGGATCCCCTCGCGGTTGTATGCCGTGTCGGTCGTCTCGCCGTTGGTGATGTACAGCTCGGCGCTGAGATCCGGGTCGAACGTGTTGATCGCGGGGTTCTTGTCGGTCCCGGCGAGCGCCGCGAAGACCGGGTCGTCGGCCGTCGGCGTGTACTGCTGCCAACCCTGCGGATAGAGCAGCAGCTCGGCGGCGGTGTGGTCGTTCTTCTGGAAGCGGAAGTCCGCCATCTCGAAGAGATCGAGCATCGCGCGGGTCTCGGGCTCGGGCGCGTAGGGCTCGGGGCCGCGGTAGGTCTCGGAGGCCGGCTCGGGCGAGGAGCCCTCGTTGTCGAGCCCCCAGCGCTCGGGGAAGTTGCGGTTCGGGTCGACGCCGTCGCCGACCTCGCCGCGAATGCCGTTGGCGTTGTTGTCAGCCATGTTCTTGCGCCACAGCCGGTTGCCCTCGGTGAACGAGTACTCGTAACCGTCGGGGTTCGCGATGCAGAAGAACCACAGCTCGCGCGTGTCCACGAGGCGCGTCACGCGGGCGTCGACGCCGTAGTTGTCGACGAAGTACAACAGCGTGCGGCGGCAGGTCTCGCCCGCCAACCACTCGCGCGAGTGCTGCAGCGCGTTGTAGAGCACGGCCGGGCGGCGGGGATGGCTCGTCTTCGCGTTCTTCGTGACCTTCAGCGCGATGAAGTCGCGGCCGAGGTGGCTGTCGCCGATGTCGTAGCTGCGCACGATGCTGCGCGCGGCCATGCGGTCGTAGAGCTCGCGGTACTGCTCCTTGCCGTCGCCGGCGACGCGGTCGTAGCGGCGCCAGACCTTGAACGACGCGTCCGAGCCGGTGTAGGGATCGGCCGAAATGTCCAGCGCGCTGACGCCGGCGTTCTGCACCCGCTGCGCCTGCACGTCGGAGTCGCGCAGCCGGCGCGCCTGCCCGGCCGTGGCGTAGATCTCGACCTGTCCGCCGCGGCGGCCCTCCGTCAAGTCGAACCCGGCGTGCGCCAGCTTGCTGAGGTTCTGCGGCGTCGCGGCGACGCGGTACGCGTTGAGCGGGTTGCGTTCGTCCGCTGAGGCGGTGCCGGCCAGCACCGACGCAGCCATCACCGCAATCACGAATGCCCCACCGAATCGACGCACGACGCCTCCTTGTCCGCGCCGCCTCTAGGGTGCCCGCCGGGGGTCGGCGCCTTGCGACGAACGTAGCAAGCTCAATTATCCGGTGCAACCCCAGGGGTCGTGCCGAGCGAGCGTCGCGCCCCGGACGCGAGATCGGGAGTCAGGACGGCCGGAAGTGCTGCGCGAGTTCGGCCGCCCACGGCGAGCTCGTGAGAGACAGGGCGCATATGGGTCTCGACGGTGTTGGCGGTGATCAGCAGCTCCTGGGCGATCTCGCGGTTACTCAGCCCACCAGTCCCGCTGACCCTCCACGTCTGCCCGCGGATTCTCGCCGAGATTGGGCGCACCGAAGACGAGGATCTCGAGGCCCTCCGGGCCGCCTTCGTAGCATCGCCACGTACCGGGCGGTACGCGCACCACGTCCCACTCCCTGACTTCGACGAGCTCGTCGTCGAGCTTCATCCGCCCGCTCCCGCGCACGACCACGTATACCTCCTCTTGCTCCTTGTGCGTGTGGCCGTAAGGGAAGCGATAGTCGGGCGGGAGGCGCTGATAGCTGAGGCCGGACTGCCCGAGCTCGAGCGCGTTGGTTGCGAGGCGGAACTCCAGGTCCGGCGCGCCGTCGAAGTTGGACCCGACATCGTCGAGGTCCTCCTTGAGGTTCCTCAGCGTGAACGGCACGGGCGCGACTCTACCTCTCAGATCGATCGAAGCTCTCCCTTGACCGGCTCGAGGTCGGTTCGTACAGGCCCGGGGGCCGGGGAGGTCGCCGGGTCCCTTGACAAGCGTGCCCGCCAGACGAGATGCTCGGCGTCGCAACGGCACGCGGAGCGCGAAAGCGAGGGGAAGGATGGCGGAGCCGGTCTATCTGACGCTCGAGAGGGTGTCGAACGACAACCCACCGTCGCGGGAGCAGATCGAGGGCGACTCGACGGTGACGTCGCTCGACCGGGAGAACACGATCGAGTGCCTGGCGTTCGAGGTCGAGGGGCATGTGCCGGTGTCCGAGCGCGCCGCGATCGGCCGCCGCAGGTACAAGCCACTGCGAGTCCGCAAGATGATCGACCGCTCGACGCCTCTCCTCGCGAGGGCGTTCGCGGAAAACGCCCGCGTCGATGGCACCTTTCGGTTCTACCGCGCCGACCCGGGCGGTTCCGGCAGCACGCAGCAGTACTTCACCGTCGCGATCACCGATGCTCGCATCGTGTCGATCCGTCTCCTCGCCTTCGACACGTTCGACCCAGAGACCACGGGTCACCCCCAGCTCGACGAGGTGACGTTCGTCTTTGAAACGATCACGTGGACATTCACCGAGACCGGCGTCGAGCACTCGGACACATGGACGAACGTGAACTAAGGAAGCGTCAAGCGACAACGCACGGTTTGGACACCCCTCCGCGGCGCTGGACACCACCCTCGATGCCCCGCAATATTCCCGATATTCCTGCG
>JBDSAK010000041.1:0-8370 GCA_039922195.1 Mycobacteriales bacterium | reverse complement strand
ACGACAGCCTGCACCACCGAGCGGAACTCCGGCGACAGGCGTCGCAGCCCCGCCGCCAGGTCGCCGTACTCGACTCCGAGCAGCACCTGGTCCTCGGCGGACGGCATCACCTGCTGCAGCGCCGGCAGCACGTCCCAGTCCGGGATGAGCACCACGTCCCGGCGGGAACGTAGCCGCGAGACCATCCGCCGGAACGCGATCCCCCACAGCCACGCACCGACCTCGCCGTCATGACGGAACCGGTGCGCGTCCTTCCAGAGCGCGACGAAGGTGTCCTGCACGACCTCGACAACGACCTCGGGATCGTTGCAGCGGCGGATGAGCCGGGCGTGCAGCCACGCGCCATGCCGCTCGTACAGCTCCCGCAGCGCGCCAGAGTCTCCGTCCGCGACCGCAGCGACCAGCGCCGCGTCGGTCACGATCGGGGCGGTGCTCATGACCTCATTGTCGCCACGACGACCTTGTTTGGTTCCCGGCTGCCCAGGTTTGTCAGTAACCGGGACTGCCGGACCAGCGGTTGAACCGTCGGCGACCGTTGAGAAGTGCCGCTTCAGCGCGAGAACGCGGCGCCAACTCACCCGGACCCGGCTCTACGTCCTCCTCGTCAGGCCGCAAGCCGCCCGGTCCTGGTTCACAGGGCGAGATGCAGGCGGAGGGCGTCGTCGAGTTCGCTCAGGGTCTGCGGGGGAAGGGTGCCTATGGCCGGGCCCACGCGTTCGACCGCGATTGAGCGGACCTGTTCGGCCTGCGCCTTGGAGTCGATCCGCAGCCCGGTGAGCCGACCGGCGAGAAGAACCTGGAACGGGTAGACGCGGTCGACACTGGACGTCACGGGAACGACCGTCACCACCCCTCGTCCCAGTCGGCTGGCTGTCGCGTTGGCGCCGTCGTTGCTCACAATCACAGCTGGTCGCCGCTTGTCGGCCTCCGCCCCCCTTGCCGGATCCAGGTCAACGAGGCAGATCTCTCCTCGGCGCATCAGGACCCCAGGCCGTCGGCGGTGACCGTTTCCCACATGTGCGAGTCGTCGGCGGTGGCCCACTCCCTCCACGCGTCTTCGTAGTCGCCGCCAAGTTCGGCGGCGCGGAGCAGCCGGACAGCCTTGTGCAGGACCGCGGAGCGGGAGTCGAATCCCTGCTCCTTCGCGTAGCTGTCGAGGAACTGCACGTCATCGTCTGGCAGGCTCACACTTACCTTCATACCAAGAATGCTACCTTGGTAGGACCGTAGTAGCAACAGCGCCGATCCAGCCCCCGCGGGTGCCATCCAGCGAGAGGTCACCACGACCCGCGGGCCCACAGGGGTGCGGTGCGCGCGGATCTAGCTGGCGACGGCGCGCACTTCCGAGAGGAGCACATCGATAGCGTCGATGACGGCGGCAGCCGCGCTGGTCTCCACCACGGCGCTCACCGGTACCTCGGCCAGGGGCTGGTCAGCCGCGGGCCGGCGCTTGTGGACTCGGAGGATCTGGGTCTGGCGCATGGACGCGCACCTCCTGGCCGCTGGGGCTGATACCAAGGCCTCGGCATCGCCCGGTCGAAAGCACAGGGCCGAGCGGCCCGATTCAAGGGCCATTTGCAGGACTACCCGAACGGGCTACTCAGGCGTGCGCGGCGAGTCCGTTGATAGTCGCCGTGCCGGATCGCTAGACTCCGCCCGATGGCCACGACCTGGTGTCGTGGCCGCGCGTGCGTCCGGAAGCGTGGAGCACGCCCACCCAGAGAGGTCTGCGTTGATGCTGCTTGCGGCCGGGAATCAAAGCGGTGGAAACGGCCTGATCATGATCGGCTTCTACGTGCTGATCTTCGGCGCGGCGTACTTCTTCATGATCAGACCGCAGCGCGCGCGAGCGCGGGCTGTGTTGGCGGCGCAGGCAGCGCTGGGGCCGGGGCGGCAGGTCGTCCTGACCTCGGGGATCTACGGGACCGTGCTGCACGTTGACGAGGGCAAGGTCGGCCTCGAGATCGCGCCTGGCGTCCACATCACCGTGGCCCGTGCGGCTGTTGCACACATGGTCGACGAGCCCGCCGACGTCGCCCTGGACGACGACCCGGCGACACCGCTCGACTAGGCAGGAAGACCAGGCGCGGGTCATCCGCGTCCGGCCGACGAGACATCACACGCAAGGGGTTGACAGTGGCGAGCAAGAGGCAGGGCCGCGCCACAGCGGTGCCGCTCCTCGTGATCTTCGGGATCACGGCACTGCTCTATGGCTTCATCGCGCTGAAGGGGTGGCAGTTCGAGCCCAAGCTGGGCCTTGACCTGCAGGGCGGGACCAGCGTCATCCTGGCCCCGAAAGCCATTGGCGGGGGATCGGTCAGCGACTCGTCGATCAACAAGGCCGTCGACATCATCCAGCGCCGCGTCAATGAGTTCGGCGTCGCCGAGTCAGAGGTGCGACGCGAGAGCACGAACATCACCATTTCGATCCCCGGTGGCGACCCGGACCTGATCGCGCAGGCGTCCCGCACCGCGCAGCTGCGCTTCCGTCTCGTCCAGGACGTCGCGCCGGGCAGCGCCCAACCGGCGCCGGCCACGCCCAGCGCGTCCGCCAGCCCGAGCGCGACGCCATCTGGCACCGCCTCGCCATCTGGCACCGCCTCGCCGACCGGGTCCGCGCCGCCATCCGCATCGCCCTCGGCGAGCGCTTCGCCATCTCCTACCGCGACTTCGACGACCAACCCACGCGCTCTGACCAGTGGACTGGTGGCCCAATCCTCGACGGAGAGTGCATCGTCGTCAGCCGCGCCGTCCCCGGCCGCGTCCGGATCAGGCTCGGGGAGCCCGTCGGGCACGGCGTCGGCAACAGCGCCCGTCGAGCCGGCCGTGGAGCAGCCGGCCGCCGCACCGAGCGGACCGGGAGCAGCCGAGGCACTGGCGCTGTACGCCACACTCGACTGCCTCAGTGACGAGCCGGCCGCCAAGGAGCAGCAGAAGAAGGCGGCCGACATGGACGACGATCCCGCCAAGACGATCGCCGCGTGCTCGGAGGACGGCACCAAGAAATACATCCTCGGGCCGGCGGATATGACCGGTCTCGATGTCTCAGGCGCCACCGCAAACATCCCGGAAACCCAATGGCAGGTGACCCTCAAGCTCAATGGGGGTGGCCGCAAGAAGTTCACCGCGCTGACCACAGCCAATGTCGGCCGGCAATTCGCCATCGTGCTCGACGGGCTGGTGGTGACCGACCCGGAGATCCGCTCGGCCATTCCTGGCGACGCGGAGATCAGCGGCAGCTTCACCAAGAAGACGGCAAACGACCTGGCGAACGTACTGAAGTTCGGTGCGCTTCCGCTGTCGTTCGAGCGGCAGTCGCTGGCGAAGATCACCCCGACCCTCGGCAAGAAGTCGCTCAACGCCGGCCTGCTCGCCGGGTTCATCGGACTCGCCGCCGTACTGCTCTACATCATCGCCTACTACCGAGGGCTCGGACTGGTCACGGTCGCCGGTCTGGCGCTGTGGTCGGCGCTCAATTTTGCGCTGGTGATCATCCTCGGCCACGCGATCGGATTCACCTTGACACTCGCCGGCATCGCGGGGTTCATCATCTCGGCCGGTATCACCTCGGACAGCTACATCGTGTACTTCGAGCGACTGAAGGACGAGGCTCGCGAGGGCAGATCCATCCAGTCGAGTGCGGATAGAGGGTTCAGTCGCGCGTTCCGGACGATCGTCGCCGCCGACACGGTGTCCTTCCTCGCGGCGGTGATTCTCTACTGGCAGTCCGCCGGCTCCGTCCGCGGTTTCGCCTTCACGCTCGGCCTGTCGACCCTGCTCGACCTGTTCATCGCGTACATGTTCACGCGACCGATCGTCGCAGCGCTCTCTCGCACGAAGATGTTCACGACCGGCCGCCTCGTCGGCATCAAGGGATCCGTGCCGATCGCCGAGCGTGTCGGCCGCACCAGCAAGCCGAAGGAGGCCTGACCGATGTCGGTCTTCACCCGCCTGTTCAACGGGCAGACGACGTACGACTTCATCGGGGAGCGCAAGCGCTGGTACGCCGTCTCCGCCTTCTTCATTGCGCTGTCCCTGGTCGGGTTGCTCGTTTTCAAGCTCAACGCCGGCATCGACTTCACCGGCGGTGACCTCTACGACTTCGACAAGGCGCCTGCGGGCACGACGGTGGAGCAGGTCCAGACGGTCGTCCAAGAGGCCGGAGTCAAAGCAACGCCCCGCGTGACCAAACTCGGCGACGACCGTTTCCGCGTGGAAACCGAGGCCCTCGGCGCGGAGACGACCGACAAGGTGAGCGCAGCCATCTCGCGTGAGTTCAAGGTCGACCAAGCGGATGTCGGCATCAAGTCGACCGGCGCCTCCTGGGGCAGCCAGGTGACCAACAAGGCGATCCGGTCACTCATCTTCTTCCTCATCGCGGTCTTCATCTACATCTCGTGGCGCTTCGAGTGGCGGATGGCTGTGGGGGCGCTGGCCGCGCTCGCCCACGACCTCATCATCACCGCCGGCATTTACGCGTTGGTCGGTTTCGAGGTGACCCCGTCGACCGTCATCGCCTTGCTGACGATCCTCGGCTACTCGCTCTACGACACCGTCGTCGTCTTCGACAAGCTGCGCGAAAACAGCGTCGGTCTGGCCGGTGGCAGCCGGATGACGTATGGGCAAGCCGCCAACCAAGCGGTCAACCAGACGCTGATGCGCTCGATCAACACCTCGCTGACCGGTCTGATCCCCGTCGGCGCGATCCTGTTCGTCGGCGTACCACTGGGCGCTGACACGCTCAAGGACCTCGGGCTCGCGCTGTTCGTCGGGCTCATCGCCAGCACCTACTCGTCGATCTTCTTCGCGACGCCGATCGTGGTGGAACTCAAGGAGCGTGAGCCGCAGTACAAAGCGCTCGCCCAACGAGTGCTCGCCCGGCAGGCGCGCGAACGCACCGGTCCGGTGCGGGAGACCAGTCGGGGTACTGGGCGCGTCGCCACGACGAGTACAGTCGCGGGCGATCTTGCCGACGACAGCGCCGCGCCGCTGCAGCCCAGCGCTGCGGTCGCTTCGACGCGACCGGTCGCCCGACCGGTCAGGCCGAAGAGCAAGGGTGGCCGGCCGAGCGGCAAGAAGCGCCGGTGACACCCCCGGCTCCGCTGCCGTCGTCTGGCGGCGACGGGCCCAGCCGAGCTGATGGCTCGTTCGACGTACCAGAGCTCATCCGCCAGCGCATCCGCGACGTGCCCGACTACCCGAGCCCCGGGATCCTGTTCAAAGACATCACGCCGCTGCTCGCCGACCACGTCGCTTTCGCGCACACGGTTGATGCCATCGTCACCCACCACGGCCGCGGCACCATCGACAAGGTCGTCGGTGTCGAGGCCCGTGGGTTCATCATCGCGGCGCCGGCGGCGTACCACTTCGGGGCCGGCTTCGTGCCGGTGCGCAAGAAGGGCAAGCTGCCCAGCGCGACGTACGAGGAGTCGTACGAGCTGGAGTATGCGTCCGCGATTCTCGAGGTGCACCAGGACGCGTTCACTCCCGGCGACCGGGTCGTCATCGTCGACGACGTCCTCGCGACCGGCGGCACGGCGCTCGCCGCGGCGGCGCTGATCGAGCGCGCCGGTGGAGTGCTCGTGGGCTGCTCCGTGGTGATCGAGCTCGGCTTCCTGGGCGGCCGCGAGCGGCTGACTGCCGCGGGTCTGCCGGTGCACAGCCTCATCACGTACTGAGGCAACAATCCGCACTGGACCCCTCGCCTATAGTTGACGTCCCGGGCGAGTGCGAGGTGCAGTCTTGGCGAGCGACGTCACGCCGATGGCGACTGACGACGACGCGCGCCCTGCCCCGCCTGCCGAGCCCGACGCGATCGTCGATCCCGCTGCGGCGCTCCGGCACGACGCGCCCGACACGGGGAGCAGACCGGACTCCGGGCGCCGCGTGCGCAACGCGCTTGCCCGGCTCAATCCACTTCAGCCGAGCAGCACCTCGCCGGCCGAGATCGACGACTTGCTGAAGATCCTGCGCGCCACGCACCCCCGTGCCGACTTCAAGCCGCTGCAGCGGGCCTACGAGTTGGCCGAACTGCGGCACCGCGGTCAGCTCCGTAAATCCGGCGAGGCATACATCACCCACCCGATCGCCGTGGCGACAATCGCGGCCGAGCTGGGCATGGACGTCACGACGTGCGTTGCCGCGCTGCTGCACGACACCGTCGAGGACACTGCCACGTCACTCGACCAGATCAGAGTCGACTTCGGTGAGACGGTCGCCCGGGTCGTCGACGGTGTGACCAAGCTCGACAAGGTCAAGTTCGGCGAGGCCGCCGAGGCCGAGACGATCCGCAAGATGGTCGTCGCCATGGCTCGCGACATCCGGGTGCTGGTCATCAAGCTGGCCGACCGGCTGCACAACATGCGCACCCTCGGCGCGATGCCGCCGGAAAAGCAGGAGCGCACCGCCAAACAGACACTGGAGATCTACGCACCACTGGCTCACCGGCTCGGCATGAACACCATCAAGTGGGAGCTCGAGGACCTGGCGTTCAACACGCTCTACCCCAAGCGGTACGACGAAATCGTGCGCCTGGTGGCCGATCAGGCCCCGTCCCGCGACACCTATCTGACCGAGGTGGTCGACACGATCACCGGCGAGATGCGCGCCGCAAAGATCAAAGGTGAGGTGACCGGCCGCCCGAAGCACTACTACTCGATCTACCAGAAGATGATCGTGCGCGGTCATGACTTCGCCGACATCTACGACCTGGTCGGCGTACGCGTGCTCGTCGATTCGGTTCGCGATTGCTACGCCGCGGTCGGCACGATCCACGCGTTGTGGAACCCGGTGCCGGGGCGGTTCAAAGACTTCATCGCGATGCCGAAGTTCAACATGTACCAGTCGCTGCACACGACGGTGATCGGCCCCGAGGGCAAGACGGTCGAGATCCAGATCCGCAGCCACGCGATGCACCGCACCGCCGAGTACGGCATCGCCGCGCACTGGAAGTACAAAGAGACCAAGGGCGTCGAAGTCGCCAAGCCGCAGGGCAACGGCGACGACATGGCCTGGTTGCGGCAACTCCTCGACTGGCAGCGGGAGACCGAGGACCCGAGTGAGTTCCTCGACTCACTGCGGTTCGACCTGTACGCCGGCGAGGTCTTCGTCTTCACGCCGCGCGGCGATGTCGTTGCGCTGCCGACCGGCGCGACCGCCGTCGACTTCGCGTACTCGGTGCACACCGAGGTCGGGCACCGATGTATCGGAGCGCGCGTCAACGGCCGGCTGGTGCCGCTGGAGAGCCCGCTGGAGAACGGCGACGTGATCGAGATCTTCACGTCGAAGGCCGCGACCGCCGCACCGAGCCAGGACTGGCTGCAGTTCGCCCGCACGCCGCGCGCCCGCAACAAGATCCGGCAATGGTTCGCGAAGGAACGCCGTGAGGACGCGATCGACGAAGGCAAGGAGTCGATCAGCCGGGCGATGCGCAAGCAGGGACTTCCGTTGCAGCGCCTGCTCGCGGGCGAGGCGCTCATCGCGATGGCGAAGGAGCTGCGCTATCCCGACATCGGCGCGCTCTACGCGGCGGTCGGTGAGGGCCAGCTCAGCGCGCAGACCGTCGTACAACGGCTCGTGCAAGCGCTCGGCGGTCCGGCCGGCGCCGACGAGGACCTTGCCGAGAGTGCGTCCCCGACCCGAACGCCGCGGCGTAGCACCAGCGACCCCGGCGTCGTCGTCAAGGGCGCCAGCGACGTATGGGTGAAGCTGGCGCGCTGCTGCACACCCGTTCCCGGCGACCCGATCATCGGCTTCGTCACCCGCGGCAATGGCGTGTCGGTCCACCGCGGTGACTGCATCAACGTCGACAGTCTCAAGAACGAGGAGCACCGGTTCGTCGAGGTCGAGTGGGCGCCGTCGGCCGGCTCGGTGTTCCTCGTCGCCATCCAGGTCGAGGCCCTCGACCGCACCGGCCTTCTCAGCGACGTGACGCGCATACTGTCCGACCACCACGTCAACATCCTGTCCGCGTCGGTCACTACGACGCGCGACCGGGTCGCGGTGAGCCGGTTCACCTTCGAGATGGCCGACCCCAAGCACCTCGGGTCGCTGCTCAAGGCGGCCCGCGGCGTCGAGGGCGTCTACGACTGCTACCGAGTGGTCAGCGCAAAAGCCTGACTGACGCTGACGCTGACGCTGGCGATCGCCCGATCGCCCGATCGCCCGATCGCCCGATCGCCCGATCGCCCGATCGCCCCATCGCCCGATCGCCCGATCGCCCCATCGCCCACACCCACGCACCCTGTGTTGCCATCCCGACCATCCGCACTTGTGTGCGCAGCAGGGTGAACACGCCGCGGCGCGCGGGCGCGCCGCCTGCACGTGCGCACACAAGTCGTCCGCCGCGCAATGCCGCGGCTGGCTTTGGAG
>JBDSAK010000040.1:0-9695 GCA_039922195.1 Mycobacteriales bacterium | reverse complement strand
GCGGCGTGGAGCTGGTTCACGGGTTGGTTCAACATGCTCGGCCAAGTCGCTGTCACGGCGGGCATCGATTTTGGTGCGGCGTTCTTCACCACCGCGTTCCTGAACCTCACGACCGGCTACGGCACGTCGCCGAAGCACATCATCTTCATCTACGCGCTCATTCTCTTTGTGCACGGCTTGCTCAACACGTTCGGGGTGAAGCTGGTCGCGCGCCTCAACGACATCAGCGTGTGGTGGCACATCCTCGGCGTCATCGTCATCGTCGGGACACTGTGGCTCGTTCCCGACAAGCACCAGTCGACCGACTTCGTCTTCACGGAGTTCGTCAACAACACGGGCTGGGGCTCGAAGGTCTATGTCTTCCTCATCGGCCTGTTGCTGGCCCAGTACACCTTCACCGGCTACGACGCGTCGGCGCACATGACCGAGGAGACACACGACGCCTCTATCAGCGGGCCGCGCGGCATCGTGATGTCGATCCTGGTGTCGCTCGTCGCCGGGTGGGCGTTGCTGATCGGACTGACCTACGCCATCCAGGACTACGACGGTGCCCTTGCCAGCGAAACCGCCGTTCCACCGGCGCAAATCTTCATCGACGCGGTCGGTCGGACCGGCGGCGAACTGCTCCTGTTGATCGCCATTGGTGCCCAGCTGTTCTGCGGGATGTCGTCCGTCACCGCCAACTCACGGATGATCTACGCGTTCTCGCGCGACGGCGCGCTGCCAGGTTCGCGGATGTGGCACACCATCAACCCCCGCACGCGGACGCCGACCAACAGCATCTGGCTCGCGGCCGGCGGCGCGTTCATCCTCGGCCTGCCCTACCTGTGGAGCGCGACGGCCTACTTCGCAGTGACATCGATCGCCGTCATCGGGCTCTACATCGCCTACGCGATCCCAGTGCTCCTGCGGCTGCTGCGCTCCGACGACGAGTTCGAACGCGGGCCGTGGAACCTCGGTCGCTGGAGTCGGCCCATCGGCTGGATCGCCGTGATCTGGGTTGCGTTCATCAGCATCCTGTTCATGCTGCCGCAGGTGAAGCCGGTCACCCGCAATACATTCAACTACGCCCCGGTCGCGGTCGCGGCGGTGTTGGGATTCGCGGGTATTTGGTGGCTTGCGTCGGCGCGCAAGTGGTTCACCGGACCGAGGGTCCAGGGCACGCCGGAAGAGCTTGCTGCGATCGAAGCGGAGCTTGAGGCGCTTGAGTCCGGGACGCTGACCCACTCAGGGGCTGACGCAGCACGCAATCGAAGGGGAAAGGCATAGCGAGTGGCACAAGGCACTGAGGGGGAGTCGGCTGGCGGCCGGCTCTCCCTCGAACAACTCACGTTGGCCATCGACCAAGGCAGGGTCGATACGGTGCTGCTGGCCATGACCGACATGCAGGGCCGACTGCAGGGCAAACGCCTGCACGCGAGGCACTTTCTTGACGACACCGTTGCCAACGCGTCCGAGGGTTGCAACTACCTACTGGCAGTGGACGTCGACATGAACACCGTCGACGGCTACGACATGGCGTCGTGGTCGAAGGGCTATGGGGACTTTGTCTTCCGGCCCGATTTCGACACCCTCCGGATGGTGCCGTGGCAGCCCGGGACCGCGATGGTGACGTGCGATCTCGAATGGGAGGACGGCACACCGGTCGTTGCCTCCCCGCGGCAGATCCTCAAGAAGCAACTGGCCCGCCTGGCCGAACGGGGGCTGGTCGCGCAGTGCGGCACCGAGCTCGAGTTCATCGTCTTCCAGGACACCTACGAGGACGCCTGGCGCAAGGGCTACCGGGATCTTCAGCCGGCCAACCAGTACAACGTCGACTACTCGCTGCTCGGCACGGCGCGCGTCGAGCCGTTGCTGCGCAGAATCCGCAACGACATGCAGGCCGCGGGCCTGCGCTGCGAGTCGGCCAAGGGCGAGTGCAACTTCGGCCAGCACGAGATCGCCTTCCGCTACGACGAGGCACTGCGCACGGCCGACAACCACTCGGTCTACAAGAACGGCGCGAAGGAGATCGCAGCGCAGGAGGGCTGCAGCCTCACGTTCATGTCCAAGTTCGATGCGCGCGAGGGCAACAGCTGCCACATCCACCTCAGCGTCCGCGGCGCGGACGACGCGCCGGTGATGGCGGATGGTCACGGGTTCTCGCCGCTGTTCGACTCGTGGCTGGCCGGTCAGC
This sequence comes from Mycobacteriales bacterium, assembly GCA_039922195.1. Taxonomy (GTDB): domain Bacteria; phylum Actinomycetota; class Actinomycetes; order BP-191; family BP-191; genus JBDTYE01. The sequence continues at coordinate 7,519 of JBDSAK010000040.1, read as the reverse complement.
TGGCCTGCCTTCGCGAACTGAGCCTGTTCCTTGCCCCCAACATCAACAGCTACAAGCGTTTCGCCGAAGGGAGCTTCGCTCCAACGTCCGTCGCATGGGGTCGCGACAACCGCACGTGTGCTCTGCGGGTGGTCGGTCACGGCCAGGCTCTGCGCATCGAAAACCGAGTGCCGGGTGGCGACGTCAACCCTTACCTGGCGATCGCCGCGGGGATCGCCGCCGGTCTGTACGGCCTGGACAACGAACTCGCCCCGGAGGAGGAGTTCACCGGCAATGCGTACGCCTCCGACAAGCCGCGGGTGCCTACTACCCTGCGTGAGGCGCGCGACCTGTTCGTCGACAGCGCGCTCGCCCGGTCGGCCTTCGGCGACGACGTCGTCGATCACTACGTCAACATGGCGAAAGTTGAGCTGGCGGCGTACGACAGCGCCGTGACCGATTGGGAGCGTTTCCGCGGGTTCGAGCGACTGTGACGGCTGCGCTGCACGACATCGTCGATCCGGCGACCGAGGACGTGCTCGAACGCGTTGCCGACTCGACGGTCGAGGACCTCGACGCCGCTGTTGCGCGTGCCGCGGCGGCGTTCGCCCATTGGTCGGCGATGGCGCCGGTCGAGCGGGCGCGGTTGTTGCGACGGCTTGCCGCGACGTTGGACGAGCACCGAGAGGAGCTGGCGCAGCTCGAGTGCCGCAACGCCGGCAAGCCGATCGGTGATGCGCGCGGCGAGATGTCGATGGTGGTCGAGACCTTCGACTACTACGCCGGCGCGCCAGAGCGGCTCCTCGGCGACACGATCCCGGTCGCGGGCGGTGTCGCGATGACGTTCCGTGAGCCGCTCGGTGTCGTCGGGCTGATCGTGCCGTGGAACTTCCCGCTCGCCATCTCCGCGTGGAAAATGGCCCCGGCGCTGGCCGCCGGCAACTGCATCGTCTTGAAGCCGGCGGAGCTGACCCCGCTGACTGCCTTGCGTTTCGCCGCACTGGCCGCGGAGGCGGGCATCCCGGACGGTGTCGTCAACGTCGTACCTGGCCGGGGCAGCGTCGTCGGCCGCCGGCTGGTCGAGCACCCTGGCGTCGCGAAGATTGCCTTCACTGGCTCGACGTCGGTCGGCCGGGAGATCATGGCTTCGGCTGCGCAGACCATCAAGCGCGTGACGCTCGAACTCGGCGGCAAGAGCGCCAACGTCATCTTTGCCGACGCCGATCTGGAGACTGCCGCTGCGGCCGCGCCGGGTGCGGTCTTCGGCAACGCCGGTCAGGATTGCTGCGCGCGGTCGCGCATCCTGGTCGAGCGGTCGGCGTACGACGAATTCCTGGCTCTGCTGCAACCGGTGGTCGAGGCCTTGCGCGTCGGCGACCCGGCCGACGAAGCGACGGAGATGGGCCCGCTGATCTCGGCGGGCCAACGCGAGGCGGTCGCGTCGTTCGTCCCGCCGGAGGCGCCGGTGTTGATTCGCGGATCTGCTCCCACGGGCAAGGGTTTCTGGTTCGCCCCGACCGTTCTGGGACCGAGCGACGCCCACGACCGAGCGGTGACCGAGGAGATCTTCGGCCCGGTCGCGGTGGTGCTGCCGTTCGACGACGAGGCGCATGCGGTGCAGCTGGCCAACGACACCATCTACGGCTTGTCCGGCTCGATCTGGACGCGCGACTCGTCGCGCGCGATGCGGATGGCGAGGGCGATCGAGACCGGCAACCTGTCGATCAACTCGAACAGTTCGGTGCGGGTGCAGACGCCGTTCGGCGGCTTCAAGCAGTCCGGCGTCGGCCGCGAACTCGGCCCGCACGCACTGGAGCACTACACCGAGGTCAAGACCGTGTTTCTGTCGACGAAGGGCTGAAGTCAATGGCGGGGCGCCTGTCGGGCAAGGTCGCAGTCATCACCGGCGCGGCGAGCGGAATCGGTCGGGAGACGGCGCTGCGGTTCGCCGAAGAGGGCGCGAGTGTCTGCGTCGTCGACCTGTCCGACGAGGCGGGCGAGGCGACGGCGGCAGAGGTCGGCGGGATGTACGTGCATGCCGATGTGACGAGCGAGGCGGATGTCGCGCAGATGTACGCCGCCGCCGACGAGCGATTCGGTGGAATCGACATCCTGTTCAACAACGCGGGCATCTCGCCGAACGACGACGGATCGGTGCTGGACACCACCCTCGAGGCGTGGCAGCGCGTGCAGGACGTCAACCTCAAGTCGGTGTTCCTGTGCTGCAAGATCGGGATCCCGTATTTGCTCACGCGCGGTGGTGGCTCGGTCATCAACACCGCGTCCTTCGTCGCGGTGATGGGCGCTGCCACATCGCAGATCTCCTATACGGCATCGAAGGGTGGGGTCCTCGCCCTGACGAGGGAGATCGGCGTGGAGTTCGCCCGGCAGGGTGTGCGCGTCAACGCGCTGTGCCCGGGGCCCGTCAATACGCCGCTGCTACAGGAGCTCTTCGCCAAGGACCCCGAGAAGGCGGCGCGCCGATTGGTGCACCTGCCAATGGGACGCTTCGCCGAGGCGCGGGAGATCGCGAACGCAGTGCTCTTCCTCGCCAGTGACGACTCGACGTACATCACGGCCAGCACGTTCCTCGTCGACGGAGGCCTGACCGGCGCCTACGTCACCCCCCTCTAGTCGCTCACTTTGACAAACCTCGAGCTGGATCCGAGCGGGGAATCCAGGTCGCGTTTTGACAAAGTGATCATCTAGCGGCGGCGGGGGAGCCGGCGGCTTCTACCAGGCCGCGGAAGAGGCCGGCGTCCTCGCCTTCCTCCGGATGCCAGAGCACACCGATGGCATACGCCGAATCGACGCGTTCGAGCACCTCCACGGTGCCGTCGTCCGCCCAGCCGGTTGCGGTGAGCGTCGCGGCGACCTGGTCGATGCCCTGGTGGTGGTAGGACTTCACGTCCGAGCGGTCGCCGAGCAGGCGGCAGGCCAGGCTGCCCGGCTCGAAGCGCACCCCGTGTTCGCCGAAGACGCCGGGCTCGGGACGGTGTCCGGTGTTGCCCACGACGTCGGGCAGGTGCTGGTGCAAGGTGCCGCCGCTGACGACGTTGAGCAGTTGCATGCCCCGGCAGATGCCGAGTACCGGCGTGCGGTTGTCGAGGGCGGCGCGCAGGATGTGGGCCTCGCCGCTGTCGCGGTCGAGACGCAGCAAGGTCGTCTCCGGATGCGCGTCGGCGCCGTACAGAGCGGGGTCGAGGTCGGCGCCGCCGGCCAGGATCAGCCCGTCGATGAAGGCGATGGTTTCGTCGACGCCGTGGTCGGTGGGCGGGAGCAGCACCGCTCGACCGCCGGCCGCTTCGACCGCGCGCACGTAGGAGTAGGGAAGCAGCGCGGCGGTGGTGTCCCAGACACCCCAGCGAGCCTGTTCGACGTACGTCGTGATGCCGATGACCGGTCGCATCCGCAGAGCATGCCGCAACCCCATCCGCGGGCGATAGCCAGGCTGGGTCGGCGGCTGAGCCAGAATGGCTTGTATTGGCATCAAAGTGATGCCATAGTGATGCCATGGAACTTCTGCCGTACGTCCAAGCCCTCCGCCACGAGCTCGCGGTAGCCGCGGAGGCCGGTGGTCCCGAAGCGCGCGAACTGGCGGATCGGCTCACGGCACCGCTTGAGTCGGCCCTGCGTCTCACCCTGCTCGACGCACTGTCCGCGGCAGCCGCCGAGATCACCCTCGATCTGGCGCCGGGATCGGTCGATCTGCGATTGCGCGGCCGCGAACCCACCTTCGTCGTGACCCCCCCGCCGCCCAGCGACCGTCGAGACGAGGCCGCCGCCACAGCGGTCGAGTCGCCGCAGCGGCTCGGTGCCGATGGGGACGATGGCGTGTTGGCGCGAATCAACGTGCGGCTCCCCGAAGAGCTCAAGAGTCGGGTCGAGGAGGCCGCCCGACACGGCGGCCTGTCCGTCAACGCCTGGCTGGTCCGGGCGGCCGCTGCCGCTCTCGACCCTCGCGACGACGCCCGCCACTCCGAGCGGCGCGCCCCTCGGGGCGCAGACCGCTTGACCGGCTGGGTGCGCTAGGGCGCCCGGGCCGAAACGCGAACCACTGCCCCCCGGTCACCTGGGGGGGCGCTCATCCATCCACCGCCATGTGAAGGGATTGCCATGCCCATATTCCGTACGCCGGACCCGGTGTCGGTGACCGTCGAGGTTGCCGCCGGGGACGTGCGCATCAATGCCACCGACCGCGAGGACACCGTCGTCGTCGTTCGCCCACGCGACCCGAGTCGCGAGTCCGACGTAGTCGCGGCCGAGCGCACCACCGTCGAATACTCAGCCGGCCGGCTGCTGATCAGAGGAGCCAGACAAAGTGCTCTCGGCTTGTTCACGAGAGCCGGATCGGTCGACATCGTGCTTGACGTGCCGACCGGCTCGAGCCTGCAGGCCCATGCTTCCGCAGCCAAGTTTCACAGCACCGGTGCGCTCGGCGAATGCCGGGTGCGGACATCGGCAGGCGACATCGAGCTCGACTCGACGGGGATGCTCGAACTGAGCACCGGATCCGGCAGCATCGTCGTCGACCGGGTAGCCGGCGACGCAGGCATCAACACCGGGTCGGGCAGGGTGCGAATCGGCTCCATCTCCGGACGCGCGGAGATCAAGAACGCGAACGGCGACAGCTGGGTCGGTGAGGCCGGCGGCGATCTGCGGATCAGTGCAGCGAACGGCGATGTCTCGATCGACCGCGCGCTCGCAAGTGTCAGCGCGGCGACCGCCAACGGTGCTGTGCGGCTGCGGGAAGCGGCGCGCGGCTCGACGTCGCTCAAGAGCGGGAAGGGCGAGATCGAGATCGGCATCCGGACCGGTACGGCGGCCCGCGTGGATGTGGCAACTGGTTTCGGTTCGGTGCGCAATCAGCTCAGTGCCGCCGACAGCCCGGAGCCGACCGACGAGAAACTCGACGTGCGGGCGCGCACCGGCTACGGCGACATCGTGATTCGACGTGCCTGACGCGATCCTGGTCGTCCGCGGACGGCACGAGTCGTCCGGCGACCGGTCGTGCTCGCCGGCGTCGACCTCACCGCGCGTCCGATGGCCGTCGTGACTATGTGCTACCGCTGGGCGAAGCGAATCTTCGACGCCGGTTGATACCAGCGGTGAGCTGGCCGTACGCCGGTAGCATTCGGCACATGCGAGCCACCGGGACTTTCAGCGTCACGACTTTCGCGCCGACTGAGCTGGCGCCGACTCCACACGTGACGACCGGCGTACCTGTTGGCGTCGCGACCATGGAAAAGCAGTTCGAAGGAGAGGTCGTCGGCCGCTCCGCGACGTTGTTCACGTTCGCGTTCGACCAGACCACCGGCATCGGCACCTATCTCGCGATGGAGTCCTTCGAGGGCTCGCTCAACGGTCGGGTTGGCGCCTTCAACTTTGTGCATTCGGCGACGACGTCAGGCGCCGACCGCAGCGACGAGCTGTTCCTGATCGTTCCGTCCAGCGGCACTGGTCAGCTCGTTGGCATCCGCGGCGCGGGCGGCATCACCATCGAGGCCGACGGCACGCACCGGATCTGGTTCGACTACGACCTCTGAGGCGTCGTGAGTGCCGATGGTGCAGTCCGCCGCGATCTGGCGTGACAAGCCGAAATTCGTGAACTCGCGCGCGTTACAGAGCGCCGGGTGGAACACCACCATCCCTGTTGCGCTACGGCGACCCGGCCTAGTCCCCGCTGACCTGCGCGATGGCGTAGCCGGCCGCCAGGATGACCGCCAGAGCGACGGCAGTCAGGGCCACCAACTCGGGGGCGAGACCCCTGGGCGGCAGTGCGCCGCGCCGGATGGCCGCGTCGGCCAGCCGGTAGCGGTGATAGCCGATGTAGCCGGCGATCGCGCCGAGCGACAACATCGCCAGGCCGATGAAACCGCGGGCGCGAACTTCCGTCGCAAACTGCAGCAAGCCGACTCCGCCGGCCTGCAGCGTCAGCGCGGTGCGCACCCACGCGAGCAGCGTCCGTTCGTTGGCGAGAAGGAACCGGGCATCCGCATCGAACATGTTCGGGTCGCCGTTCTGCGGGGTCGGGCTCACTGGCGTCCTCTGCGCTCGTCGTCCCAGCCAGTGTGCCGCACGTCAGCGCGGCACGGGGACGCCTGATTCGACCGGCAAGCCCGCCCCGACCCAGTCCTGGATGCCTTCGCGGTACGTGCGGACGCGGGTGTAGCCGAGCGCCGCGAGTCGGTTGGCCACCACTTGGCTGTTGGAGCAAGCGGTGTTCGAGCAGTACGTGACGATCCAGGCATCCTTGTCCGGCAGAAGCAGGGGCGACTGCGAGGCGACGTCACTGTCGACGAGGTTGACGGCTCCGGGCAGGTGCTGTTGCGCGTAGAAGCTCTCGGGCAACGCGTCGACCACTGTGACGGGGCCCGCCGCAATCGCTGCCTGCAGTTCGTCTCTGGTGATGTGCTCGGTCATGTGGACCTCCTAGGTGAAGTGGACTACAGTCCGGATATGTCCCCGAAACGTAACGGACTACAGTCCGGTTCGTCAACCCCGAAACTCCCCGTGCTCGGGCAGGCAACACCCGAGCGCGCGGATGCTGCTCGCAACCGGGTCGCGATTCTCGCCGCGGCCGAGCGGCTCTTTCGCGAGCACGGTGTGTCCGCCGTGTCGATGGACCTGATCGCCGCCGAAGCCGGCGTCGGCAAGGGGACGTTGTTCCGCCGCTTCGGCGACAAGGCCGGACTCGCCGTCGCTCTCCTCGACGAACGCGAACGGGAGCTGCAAGCCGCAGTTCTCTCGGGGAAGGCGCCGCTCGGCCCGGGGGCTCCCGCCTCGGAGCGACTACGCGCCTTCGCGTCGGCGTACGCCCGGTTCGCCATCACCCATGTCGACCTGTTGCACGTGTCGGAGACAGCCTCACCAGGCGCGCGATACCGGGTCGGGTCCTACCGCTTGTGGCACCGGCACGTCGCGAATCTCCTCGCCGAGTCCGGCAACCCCGTCGACGCCGACTACCTGGCACATGCGCTGCTGGCAGCCTTGGCGGCCGACGTCGTAAAGGCATTGCTGGAGCAGATGTCCGCGCGGCAGATCGTGACCGGAGCCACGCGGCTCGCGCGGCTCTACGCCGGCGGCGGATAGGTCGCAGTCACCGCTGCCCGTTGCGCGCGACCAGCTCTATCCCGGCTAGATCTCGTCAGCCATCTGCCGGCACAGTCGCGCGGCCCCCTCCGGGTCGAAGTGGGCCGTGATCAGCGCGCCGATCAGCGTGGCGGACATGATCCGCGCTCGAGCCGGGGCGCCCGCCCTCTCTGCATCGTTCTTCGCGGCGCCGCGAAGCGCGTTAGCCATCGCGTCAGCCACCAACTGCCGGTACGCGATGCCCGCCTGCCGCACCGCTTCGTCCCGCCCCCCTAGCTCGGTGACGCTGTTGATCACCAGGCACCCGCGCATGGCGAGCGCAGGATCGCCGCGGAATACCTTGGCGAGCGCGCTCAGATACGCGCGGAGTTCCGCGCGGCCGGCATCCGGCGACTTCATCGCCGCAATCGCCGGGTCGATCTGCCGTTCCTTGTACCGGTCCAACGAC
>JBDSAK010000039.1:0-5412 GCA_039922195.1 Mycobacteriales bacterium | reverse complement strand
TTGCCGTCGGCCCATCGGGTCTTCTCGTCCACCAGAACCTTGCCGGCTCCTTCGAGCACCAGTCGCGATACCCATGGCTCGGGGAGCCAGCCGCCGGCAATGGTCTTCGATTTGAACTGCTCGAGGGTCGTCGCGTTCTCGGTGTTGAGCACGTTGACGTCGTCCTTGCCACCGCCGACTCTGATGCCGTTTTCGGTGAGGTAGGCGCGCAGTGCGACGTCCTGCGTGCCGCCCTTCTGCGGCGTGGCGATCGTCTTGCCCTTGAGGTCGGCCACGGTCTCGATGCCGGCGTCGCTCTGCACGACCAGCGAGGCACCGCCCGTCGTCGCCCCGGCGACGATGCGGATTGCGGCGCCCTTGCTCTTCGCGAACGCGTTGATGGCAGGGTTCGGGCCGATGTACGTCGCATCCAGCGTGCCGCCGAACAACGCCTCGACCGCGGCCGGACCGGCGTTGAACACCTGCGTCTCGACCTGGGTGCTGCCAAGGTGCTGCTGGAACGTGCCCCTCTGTACGGCGATCACGGGGATGGCGTGGGTGATGTTCGCGAAGTAGCCGAGCCGGATCTTGTCTGCCGACAGCGTCGTGGTCGATCCCGTCGTGGTTGCTAAGGGCTTTGCTGCGGCCTTCGTGCCGACGTTGGCGGCACAACCCACTGTCAGACCGACAGCCGTGACTGCGGCAATGGTCAGCAGTGCGGGCTTGCTGCCGGTCATTTGATTCGACGAACCTTTCAACATCGGTGTCAGGACGGACGGAGGAAGCTCCGCGTCCGACATCGCGCGCGCGTCACAGCGCCGCTCCCACATGAGTGGGGTGCGTCGGGGCCATCGGTCGTACGGCGGACGCACCGACCATGCCGGCGCCGACGGTCGCGCCGGTGGTCTCGTCGATCAGGATGAAGCTGCCGGTCGAGCGGTTGCGCCGGTAGTCGTCGTACATCAGTGGCTGCGCCAGGCGCAGGGTGATCTGGCCGATCTCGTTGAGGTGCAGTTCGGTGGTCGGGGACAGGTAGAGGTTGCTGATGTCGAGCAGGTCGCTGATGTCGGTGACCACGGCTTTGGTGGTACGTGTGGTGTGCTTCAACAACAGCCTCGTGCCGTGATGAAGCGGCTGCTCCGCCATCCAGCACACGGTTGCGACGACTTCTTGCGACAGCGTGGGCGGCCGCTCGATGCCGACGATCATGTCGCCGCGTGAGACGTCGACATTGTCGGCGAGCCGCACGGTCACCGACATCGGTGGATACGCCTCGTCGACCTCGCCGTCGAAGGTGTCGATCGTCGCGATCGTCGTACGCCGCCCGCTCGGCAGCACCTGCACCTCGTCACCCTTGCGCAGTACGCCGGACGAGAGCTGACCGGCGTAGCCGCGGTAGTCGTGAAAGCTCTCGGACATCGGGCGGATGACGTACTGCACCGGGAAGCGCACGTCGTCGAGGTTGCGGTCGCGCACGACGTCGACTGTCTCGAGGTGCTCGAGCAGGGCGAGTCCGTCGTACCAGGGCATGTTTTCCGACGGGGTCACGACGTTGTCGCCGCGCAGCGCCGAGATCGGGATCGACGTCACGTCGTCGACGGACAGCTCGCGGGCGAACTCGCCGAACTCGACCTCGAGCTCGCGGAAGCGCGCCTCCGAATAGTCGACGAGGTCCATCTTGTTGACCGCGAGGACGATGTGCTGGACGCGCAGCAGGCTGGCCAGGAACGCGTGCCGGCGGGACTGTTCGACCAGGCCGTTGCGCGCATCGACGAGGACAATGGCGACGTCGGCGGTTGACGCCCCGGTGACCATGTTGCGGGTGTACTGCACGTGGCCCGGGGTGTCGGCCAGGATGAACTTGCGCCGCGGCGTGGCGAAGTAGCGGTAGGCGACGTCGATGGTGATGCCCTGCTCGCGCTCGGCGCGCAGGCCGTCGGTGAGCAGCGCGAGGTTGGTGTAGTCGTCACCGCGCAGCGCACTCGAGCGCTCGATGGCTTCCCACTGATCCTCGAAGATGGACTTGGCATCCCAGAGCAGGCGGCCGATCAGGGTGCTCTTGCCGTCGTCGACCGAGCCGGCGGTAGCGATTCGAAGCAGCTCACTCATCAGAAGTAGCCCTCGCGCTTGCGGTCTTCCATCGCGGCTTCGCTCACCTTGTCGTCGGCTCGGGTCGCGCCGCGCTCGGTGATGCGGCTGGCGGCCACCTCGGCGATGACCTCCTCGATGGTGGCGGCGGTCGACTTCACCGCGCCGGTGCAGCTCGCGTCACCGACGGTGCGGTAGCGCACGGTCTCGGTGTAGGGCTGCTCGCCGGGAAGCACGGTGACATAGGGAGAAACCGCGAGGAGCATGCCGTCGCGCTCGAAGACCTCGCGCTCGTGCGCGTAGTAGATCGAGGGAATCTCGATGTTCTCCTGCGCGATGTACTGCCAGACATCCAGCTCGGTCCAGTTGGAGATCGGAAAGACGCGAATGTGCTCGCCGCGATTGTGCTTGCCGTTGTAGAGATTCCACAGCTCGGGGCGCTGATTCTTGGGGTCCCACTGGCCGAACGCGTCGCGGAAGCTGAAGAAGCGCTCCTTGGCGCGGGCCTTCTCCTCGTCGCGGCGGCCGCCGCCGAAGACCGCGTCGAACCTGTTGGCCTCGATGCCGTCCAGCAGGGTCACCGTCTGCAGCTGATTACGGCTGGCGCGCGGACCTGTTTGCTCCTTGACCCGGCCGCTGTCGATCGACTCCTGCACGCTGGCGACGATGAGTCGCGCGCGCAGTTCGGCGACGCGGCGGTCGCGGTATTCGATGACCTCGCCGAAGTTGTGGCCGGTGTCGACGTGCATCAGCGCGAACGGAATCTTCGCCGGCCAGAACGCCTTCTCGGCCAGGCGAAGCATGACGATCGAGTCCTTGCCGCCGGAGAACAGCAGCACCGGGTTCTCGAACTCGGCGGCGACCTCCCGCATGACATGGATCGACTCGGATTCGAGCACGTCCAGATGACTCAGACTCGCTGCGTGGGCCGATGTGCCCGGCGTCGACGGGTCGAGCAGCGCTGTCATGCCAGGCCCTTCGCGGTCAGCACGAGCAGTACCTGGTCGACGGACTCGTCGAGGGTCTGGTCCTGGGTGGCAACGGTGATCTCCGGCGAGGTCGGCGCCTCGTACGGGTCGTCGACGCCGGTCAGCCCGGTGAGCTCGCCCGCGCGCTGCTTGGCGTAGAGGCCCTTCACATCGCGCTCGCTGCACACGTCGACCGGCGTCGCGACGTAGACCTCGACGAAATCGGCTCCCCGCTCGCCGTGCAACGCGCGCACCTTGTCGCGCGATGCGGCGTACGGCGAGATGACACTCGCGAGCACGGTGACGCCGTGAGCGGCAAGGAGCGAAGCGACGTAGCCAATGCGGGTGACGTTGGTCTCGCGATCCTCGCGGGAGAAGCCAAGTCCCTTCGAGAGGAACTCGCGCACCTCATCGCCGTCGAGGAGTTCGACCGGGCGACCGGCAGCGCGCAGCTGCTCGGCCACCGCGGTGGCGAGCGTCGTCTTGCCTGCGCTGGGCAGCCCGGTGAACCAGAGGGTGGCTCCGCTCATCAAGCGCACTCGCCACGGCCCAGGATGACCTCGAACGGACGGGTCTCGCCCCAGTCCTTGAAGTCCTCGGGTGACTGCTCGCGGGTCAGCTTCACGTCGAACTGCGCCGCCAGCGCGTCGCCGATCGCCTCGGCGCCGATCCGATCGACCCACTCGCCGAATCGCTCGGCCCCCACCCGCTCCTTCGCGAAGCGGCCCACGACGGTGACGACCGCTTCGGGCGTACGCCGGGCCGGTGCCTTGGCGACGTACTTGCCGAAGCGTGCGCCGCATTCGGTGATGCGGCCGCCGAGCAGGATGCGGTAGCCAGGCGCCTCGTCCTGGCCGACCCGCCGGACGATCCCGGACAGGCCGATGTCGGCCATCTGCTGCTGGCCGCACGAGTTGGGGCAGCCGGAGACGTTGATCGACAGCGGTACGTCGCCCAGGCCCGCCGCGACGAGCGCGTCGATGGTCGCGCTGGCAACACCGCGGCTGGCGACGAGCGCCAGGTTGCAGGTCTCGGCGCCGGGGCAGGCGACGATGTTGGAGGCCCGCTCCGCGCCGGTCGTGTTGAGTCCGGCGTCGGCCAGCACGTCGTACAGGTAGGCGACGTCGCCCTCGCGCAGGTCGCGGACCACCAGGTTCTGGCGAACGGTGGTGCGGTATTCGACGCCGAGTTCGCGGGCCGCGCGGGCCAGGGTCCGGAACTGCTCCGTCGTCACGTCGCCCATTCGGACCGTGATGTAGGCGGAGAACTTGCCGGCTTGTCGCTGCTCGATGACGTTGGTCTCGCGCCACGCGGCGAAGCCGAAGACGTCGCTGCTGGAGTAACCGGCGCGCTCGTCGGTTTCGGCGACCGGTGCGGGGACCCGCTTGGGCAGGAACAATTCGGGGTCCTGCTTGCGGTAGTCGGTGCTGCAGCGCAGCTTCTCCCGCTCGGCGAGAACCTTCTCGCGGAAGACCTCGATGCCCAGCTTCTTGACCAGGAACTTCATCCGGGTCTTGGCCCGCCGGTCACGCGGCATCTCGCGCTCCCACACGCGCAGGATGGCCTCCGCCGTGACGATCAGCTCGCTGGGGTCGGTGAGGGGCTCGAGCTCCTGCGCCTCGTGCGGCTCGGTGCCGAGGCCGCCACCGACGAGCAGCCGGAAACCCTTCGTGCCTTCGATCTCGGCGGCCAGGATGCCGATGTCGTGGATGCCGGTCAGGGCGCAGTCGACGGCGCAGCCGCTCGCGGCGACCTTGAACTTGCGGGGGAGATTCTGCGTCAGCGGGTTGCGCAGGAAGTGCCGCGTGATGGCCTCGGCGGCCGCGTTGACGTCGAGGATCTCGAGCGGGCAGACGCCGGCGAGGTGGCACGCGGTGACGTTACGGACGGTGTCGCCGCAGGCTTCGCGGGTGGTCACGCCGGCCTCGTGCAGGCGGCGGAGCACCGGCGGGACGTCGGCGATGTTGACGAAGTGGAACTGGATGTTCTGCCTGGTCGTGATGTGACCCCAGCCGCGGCTCCACTGCTCCGAGATGTCCGCCATCGCCTCGAGGCCGGCCGCGGTGAGCACCCCTCCTGGGACCTTGGTGCGGACCATGTGTACGTCGGTGAGGTGGCGCTGGCCGTAGATGCCGTGCCAGAGCCGGACCCGGCGAAACGACTCAGGGTCGAGGTCGCCGGCCAGGTAGGACAGGATCTCCTGCTCGAACCGGTCGATCTCCGCCGCGTCGCTGAAGCCGGGTGCGTCGCGCAGGCTCGGCGCCAGCTCGCTCGGGTCCAGCGGTCGGCCGGTGCGGGCCTCGGGTGGCTGGGAGCCGCCGAAGGACGCGAACGTACGAACATCAGCCTCAATACTGAGCGGGGCCGTGGGCGTCGT